>DATAHI010000297.1:0-6910 GCA_036263255.1 Oxalicibacterium sp.
ATCAGATTCGTACCTTGCTGAAAGATGCGAACACGATGCGGCTGATTCATGAAAAGCCGCAGCTGTTCAGGAACATGATGGGCAATCAGGAAGGATTGCTGTTGATTCGCTTTGCCGGCGAATCGCCTATCGTCACCGTCAATCCGAGCGGCATGGCGTTGCCCGATATTTCGGCAGTGCGAGCGGATGCGCCGCTGTCGCGCGAGGCGATCCATCGATCCGTCAGCGCGGATGGCATACCGTTTATCGCGATCGCAGCCATCACGCATGCCGCGGATTCACCACGCGACCTGGAGATCGTTGCGGGGCGCGCGATGGTCGAACGCAGCCGCCTGCTGTCGACGTATCAACGCCGCATCCTTGTTCTCACCGCTTCGGCTGCCGCCCTGTTTGCCGTGCTCGGATATCTACTCGTACGGAGCGGCTTGCGTCCCTTGCGCCGGCTTGCCGCCCATACGGAAACCGTGACGGTCGCCAATCTCGGGGCGCGTATCGATTTCCCCGATGCGCCCGCCGAACTGACTCCGCTGGTTTTGGCATTCAATTCCATGCTGGGCCGCCTGGAGCGCGGCTTTACGCAACTGAGCCAGGTTTCGGCGGACATGGCGCACGATCTACGTACCCCGATCGCGAACCTGCTGGGGCAAACCGAAGTCGCGCTGCGCCAGCCGCGCGACGTGGAACACTACGAAACCCTGCTCGCATCCAACCTCGAGGAATTGCAGCGTCTGTCGAGAATGACCGACAACATGCTTTTCCTGGCACGGGCGGAGCATGCGGATACGGCCGTCGAACGCGGTCTGCTGGACGTCCGTTCCGAACTGCAACGGGTCGCGGATTATTTCGAAGGCCTGGCCGACGAACGCGGCCTGCGTATCGACGTGCGCGGGGACGGCGTGGTTTGGGCCGATTCGATGTTGCTGCGGCGCGCGCTGGCGAACCTGCTCGCGAACGCGGTGCGTCACGCCGATCCGCATAGCGTTATCGCTTTGACTTCAGTACACGATCAAGAAGGCGTGACGCTCATCGTCGAAAATCGTGGGGAGCCGATTCCGGCCGAGCAGCTGGAACGCATTTTCGACCGCTTTTATCGTATCGATGCATCGCGTCGCGACTCGGCCGAAGCGAGCGGACTTGGCTTGTCCATTGTACGAAGCATCATGACCTTGCATCGTGGACGATGCGCAGCCGAATGCGCCGCAGGCTTTACCCGCTTCAGTCTTTTCTTCCCTTCCTCGCCTTCCGCCGATTAGATCGGACCGGCTTGTCTTCTTGACCTCTTCCCCGCCGGTTGTTCTGCCGATAAAGGCAGACGGGCATGCGCTAACTGTCGCAAGAACGCCGCAAATGCGCGCTCGCAGGACGCTTTTTGTTTTTATCTTGCAATCCTGGCTAGGCATTTCTATTGCGCTGCATTAATATCCTAGAATCCTGTTCATGTAATTTTTCATTTCAAAAATAAAAAATTAACATTTCAGTATTCGGCAGGGTGAAAGACGCGAACTGACCTGGCCTTTTTACCCTATACGCTTCAAGCATGTTTCTAAAACGCAGCGATTCCTCTGGCGCACAGCTACTCCATCTGATGGAAGTGGCAGGTGAAGTCGTGCTTCGGCTCGATGCCGAAGGCCGGGTATTGCATGCGACCCGGCAATCCGAAGAGATCGTGAGCGGCGGCGATAGTTTGCCCGGCCGCGGCCTCTTCGAATTGGTGGAATTGTCGGATCGGCACGCCATCGAAGCATGCTTTCGCGCTGCGCTTGAATCGCGTGACGCGACCCGGCTGACGGTGCGTCTTATTGCACACGAAGGTCCGCGCTGGTTCGATCTGAAGATGATTGCGTATGCGGCCGAACAAGATTTCGAAGTGTTCGTCGTAGGCCGCGATGTGTCCGCACAGCAGGCGACCGAAGATCGCTTGCTGCACATGGCGACCCATGATGCGCTGACCGGCCTGCCGAACCGTTCCTTGCTGACCGATCGCCTGCGCATGGCGATCGCGCAATCGCGACGTACGAACATCGGTTTCGCGGTAGTCGCGCTGGATCTCGACGGCTTCAAGAAAGTCAACGACGCGCTTGGCCATTCGGTCGGCGACGCGCTGTTGCGCGTGGCGGGACAACGCCTGCGCCAGGTGTTGCGCGACGTTGATACGCTGGCGCGGGTGGGCGGCGACGAATTCGTCGCCGTGCTGCCGGGCGCGATCGATGAGGCGGAAATTCAACACGTCGCACGTCGCATGATTTCGGCGATTCAGCTGCCTTTCGATATTGAGGGGCATAGTTTGTACGTCAGCACCTCAATCGGCGTGGCGATCTATCCAAAGCATGGCGATACCGACGTCAAGATGCTTGCGCATGCCGATACCGCGATGTTCCGTGCGAAGGAGACCGGCAAGGCGCGCTGCGTCATCTACAACGACGTCGAATTCGACAAGATGGAGCACGACGTCTCCGTCGAAGCGGCCATGTTCGAGGCGGTGCGCAACGGCGAATTCATGCTGCATTACCAGCCGATCGTCGATACGCGCTCGCGGCAGATCGTCGGATTCGAAGCGCTGATGCGCTGGATACGTCCGGATTTCGGACCGGTCTCGCCGATCCAGTTCATCCCGATGGCGGAAGACAACGGCTTGATCAATCTGCTTGGCGCATGGGTGCTGAAGGCAGCATGCATGCAGCTGAAGCGCTTCGAAGAGGCGGCGGGACGGCAGCTGTACGTGTCGGTCAACGTCAGCCCCCGCCAGTTCCGTAACGATCAGTTCCTGCAGGTGATGGACGACGCGATCAAGCTGTCGGGACTGCAGGGACATCAGCTGCTGCTGGAAATTACCGAAGGCATCCTGATGTCCGATCCAGAACATGCCGAGATGCTGCTGAACAAGATCACCTCGCGCGACGTTCGCATCGCGATCGACGATTTCGGCACCGGCTATTCATCGCTGGTGTATCTGAAGCGCTTCCCGATTGCCGCACTGACGATCGATCGCACCTTCATCAAGGATCTGCCCGAGTCGGTGAAGGATGCAGCAATCTGCAACGTTGTATTGAGCCTCGCCAGCCACCTGAGCCTAGTGACCGTGGCCGAAGGCGTGGAAAACGAACAGCAGATGAATTTCCTGGTAGCGCAGGGTTGCACCCTGATCCAGGGTTTTCATACCGGCCAGCCTTTGCCGCCGGATGCCGTCATTGACATTTTGAAAGCGGAAGCGGTCAAGACCGGAACAAGACCGCGGCAGCATGAGCAATTGACGCCATGACGAACATGAATACTCTCGCTGTCAGCGCTGACAAGACCCTCGAGCTGCTCTGGACACGCGTGCGCCAGCGCGGCGACATGCCCGGCTTCTCGAAGGTTGTCAGTGCAATCGTCGGCGCCATGCATGGCGAGGACGATCGCGAATTCAATATGACCAAGACCGTGCTGTCGGATCCGACGCTGACGCAACGCGTCCTGCGTCTGGCCAACAGCGCGATGTATGCCGCATTCGGCCAAGGCATCAACACCGTCTCGAAGGCAGTGATCGTGCTTGGCACGGAAACCATCGGCCATCTGGCGCTCGGACTCAAACTGATTGACGGCCTGTCGGAGGCATCGAACAGTACCGACAGCACCCGCAGCGAAATGGAGAAGGCGGTACTCGCCGGCCAGATCGCGCGCCATCTTGCGGTCAGTACGACCCGGCGCGATACAGAAGAAGTCGCCGTCTGTTCGATCCTGCACTCGCTCGGACGCCTGATGGTGTCCTTCTATTTGCCTGACGAATGGGCGGAAGTGCAGAAATTCGCTGCTGCCCACCAGGTCGATGAAAATGAAGCGGCGCGGCACGTATTAGGATTGGGTCTCGATGAAATCGGCCGCGCGATCGGTCGTCGCTGGGGCTTCCCCGCTCCTTTGATCGAAAGCCTGAAGAACGTTTCGCCGCGCACGGAAGAGGACGTCGTCGACGGCCCGCTGGAACATACCGAATGGCTTGCCGCGGTGTCGACCATGTCTTCGCGTTGTGCGAGCGTATTGTGCGAACAGGGCGATGCGAGCGCAGATAGCGTGTTGCAGATTGCGGAAACCTACGCCGAGATGCTGGGCCTCGATAGCGACGCCGTATTGTCTGCCGTGGCGACCGCCCAGCAGGTCGTGGCCGAAACACGGCCGCGTGCAGCCAAGCAGGTCGAGGAAGCACCTCCGGAAGTTCCTGCACCGGGCAAGCCGGCTGATTCCATCAAAATTCTCGAGCGCGGCGTGACTGATTTGCAGAATCAGGGCATGTCAGTCAGCACGGGTCAGCTACTGACCATTGCGCTTGAAACGGTTTATCAGGGACTGGGTCTTAGCCGCGCAGTGGCTTTCCTGCGGCACCACGACGAGGGAAAATATATCGCCCGCATGGGGTTTGGCGAAGGCACGCAAGAGCTGCTGCCGCGACTGCTGTTCAATGACGCCTATCAGCCTGACGTCTTTCATGCTGCGCTTGCCAACAACAAGATGATTTTCGTCGAGGATGCACGCGCGACCGGCTTCCTCAACAAGTTGCCGCGTTGGTGGCGGGACAATCTGCCGACCTCGCGCAGTTTTGTCGTGCTGCCCTTGATGCTCAATTTCCATCCGATCGGGTTCCTGTACGGCGACTGGGACGAGTTTTCCCCGGACTTCAAGATCCTTCCAAACGAAGTCGTTCTGCTGGATGAATTGCGTGCGTTGATCGTCAAGGCGGTCGAACATCGCATCAAGATCGAGCCAGCTTGGGCTCGTACCATGCGCTAAAACAAAGGCCGGAAACGGCCTTTTTCTTTGCGCCTTTTTCTAGGGTCAGAGTACGTTAAGGCTACAATTCAGCTTTCTATAGCTGATCTGACTGTATGGCTCGTCTCCCTCGCCTCGTGGTCCCCGGCCAAGCACATCACATCATCCAGCGCGGCAATGATCGCCAGGCCATCTTTCGCGAAGAAGCGGATTACCTCAAGTTCAGTGACTGGCTGCGGGAAAGCAGCAAGCAATTCAAGGTTGCGGTTCATGCCTACGTATTGATGACGAATCATTTGCACCTGCTGGCCACGCCGGCGGATGCACAGGGTTTGTCAAAAATGATGCAGTGGATAGGCCGGCATTACGTTCCTTATTTCAATCTCAAATACCAGCGCAGCGGCACTTTGTGGCAGGGACGCTTCAAGGCGACTGTCATTGATTCCGAGCGCTATTTGATGATGTGCTCACGCTACATCGAACTTAATCCGATCCGCGCCGGCATGGTCACAGCGGCTGGCGATTATCGCTGGTCGAGTTTTCGTCACCATATCGGACTCGTATCGGATCCGCTGATTACGGATCACCCGCTATATTGGGCACTTGGCAACACGCCATTTGACAGGGAAGCGGCATATCGCGGGCTGGTAGAGCAGGGTGTCGACGAGGGTGACGTCGAGGCGCTAACCGAGGCGACGCTGAAGGGGTGGGCGATCGGTTCGGAAAAATTTAAGTCAACACTCGAAAAGCAGACACAGCGGCGGGTGACGAAAGCCAAGCGTGGTCGGCCAGCAAGCCGCGCTAATCCTAAGAATGCGTAACTCTGTCCCCAAATAAAAATCAAGTGATTTGCGCCTCTTTAATTATTACTCTGACCCCTTTTATTTGAGTTGAAAATGCTTGTGCACTGCACTATTCTTCGATTTCAATCGAAAAGCAGTGGAGAACGCTATGCAAGCGCAAGGTTTGTACGATCCGGCTAACGAACATGACGCTTGCGGCGTCGGTTTTGTCGCCCACATCAAAGGCCAGAAAAGCCATTCCATCGTTGAGCAAGGTCTGCTCATCCTGAAAAACCTCGATCATCGCGGCGCAGTCGGCGCCGACAAGTTGATGGGCGACGGTGCCGGTATCCTGATCCAGATTCCCGACCAATTCTATCGGGAAGAAATGGCAAAGCAGGGAGTGACCCTGCCTCCGCCGGGCGAGTACGGTGTCGGCATGGTATTCCTGCCGAAGGAAAACGCTTCCCGCATCGCTTGTGAACAGGAAATCGAGCGCACCGTGCTGGCCGAAGGTCAAGTGGTGCTCGGCTGGCGCGACGTTGCCGTCGATCGCGAGATGCCAATGTCGCCGACTGTGCGCGACAAGGAACCGATCATTCGTCAGATCTTCATCGGCCGCGGTCAGGACATCATGGTGACCGATGCGCTGGAGCGCAAGCTGTACGTGATCCGCAAGGCGTCCGGCCACGCGATCCAGGCGCTGAACCTGCTGCACGGCAAGGAATTCTTCGTGCCGTCGATGTCGGCGCGCACGGTCGTCTACAAAGGTCTGCTGCTGGCGGACCAGGTCGGCGAATACTATAAAGATTTGCAGGATCCGCGCTGCGTGTCCGCGCTGGCGCTGGTGCACCAACGCTTCTCCACCAACACCTTCCCGGAATGGCCGCTGGCCCACCCATATCGTCTGATCGCACATAACGGTGAAATCAACACCGTCAAGGGCAACTTCAACTGGATGCGCGCACGAGAAGGCATCATGAAGTCCGCCGTGCTGGGCGACGACCTGAAGAAGCTGTTCCCGTTGATCTATGAAGGCCAGTCTGACACCGCCTGCTTCGACAACGCGCTCGAACTGCTGGTGATGGCCGGCTACCCGATTCCGCAGGCGATGATGATGATGATTCCGGAAGCGTGGGAAAACCACACGCTGATGGATGACAACCGCAAGGCGTTCTACGAATACTATGCGTCGATGATGGAACCATGGGACGGCCCTGCCGCCATGGCGTTCACCGACGGCCGTTACATTGGCGGCACCCTGGACCGTAACGGCCTGCGTCCTGCGCGCTACATCGTGACCGACGACGACCTGGTGGTGATGGCGTCGGAATCGGGCGTGCTGCCGATCCCGGAATCGAAGATCATCAAGAAATGGCGCCTGCAGC
>DATAHI010000298.1:0-3851 GCA_036263255.1 Oxalicibacterium sp.
CTTTCTCGGCCAGGCGGATAGGAGGAATCCGGACAATATCGCCTTCGATCAAACGATAGGTCTGATCTATGCGCCCTTTGTTGACACGCACCTCGCCTGACCGCAGCACGCGGTAGATATGACTCTTCGGCACGCCTTTACATATACGCAACAGAAAGTTGTCGATGCGTTGGCCGGCCTCTTCATCGGAAACCGTCAGCATTCTTGCCTGGGCCGTCGCCGACGGCGGGACCTGCGGCGAACCGGCGGAAGCAGGCATTTCAGCCCCTTTCCCGGAAATTCTCGCTAAGTCCTTCATTTTGAATATATAATCGATTCGCCATGGCCGCCGAGCGGCCGTTGCGCGTGTAAGAATAAAAAGCACATTCTACACAGGGGCGTCTCCATCGGCCTCGCCAATTCGCAAATACGATGGAAAAGATGTGTATGCACCGTTCCCGCGCGAGTCAAGGTTGCACCGCTGTTGCAATCGGATAACGCGCAGGACGTGGTCAAGAATGATTGGATTGTCAGGATAAAGTCTGGCCAGCCCGCTTGTTTGCGAGCTAGCCGGTTGATGCAGCAAAACCGTTTTGCCACGTTGCCCTCTATTTTATATGGTTCAACACGATCGTCTGCCTCTCGCAACCGTCCTAGCGCTCGATGCCATCGATGCGCATGACGCGAGCCGGCGTTCGTTCGGCAATCGTTTCGCCGCATCCGCGCCCCGTTTCGCAGCCAGCGCCTAGCGCCTGCGAACAACAAGGCAATTCCCCTCCCCAAGCATTCCTGCCCCGCGTACATCCCGGTACTGCTGTTGGATGGCATGTGCCATCGACGATTTTGTCCGGAGAAGCGCGGCTGGCCTCGGCCGCCGCAAGCGATTGAATCGCTGCGTGCTTCATCCCCGGAACTTCGCGATGCCATGCGACCACGGCTTTTTGGGCCCTCGGGTCAGGAGCATTGAATGAAACGCATGCTGTTTAATGCGACGCAGCAGGAAGAACTGCGCGTCGCCATCGTCGATGGGCAAAAACTCATCGACATCGATATCGAAACGTCCGGACGCGAGCAACGCAAGTCCAACATTTATAAAGGCGTCATCACCCGCATCGAGCCTTCGCTCGAAGCCTGCTTCGTCAGTTACGGCGAAGACCGCCACGGCTTTCTCCCTTTCAAGGAAGTTGCCCGCAGCTATTTCAAGGAAGGCATCGACGTTCGCAACGCTTCCATCAAGGATGCGCTGCGTGAAGGCCAGGAAATCATGGTCCAGGTCGAGAAGGAAGAACGCGGCAACAAGGGCGCCGCGCTGACCTCGTTTGTTTCGCTCGCCGGCCGCTATCTGGTCTTGATGCCGAACAACCCGCGCGGCGGCGGCGTCTCGCGCCGTGTCGAAGGTGAAGATCGTCAGGAACTGCGCGAAACCATGGACAAGCTGGATTTGCCACAAGGCATGTCCGTCATTGCCCGCACCGCAGGTATCGGCCGCAGCGTCGACGAACTGCAGTGGGACTTGAATTACCTGATGCAGTTGTGGCGCGCGATCGAGGGCGCGGGTCAATCCGCACCGGGCGCCTTCCTGATCTATCAGGAATCCTCGCTGGTCATTCGCGCCATCCGCGACTATTTCCAGCCAGACATCGGTGAAATCCTGATTGATACCGACGACATCTACGAACAGGCGCAGCAGTTCATGAGCCACGTGATGCCGGACATGGTGCATCGCGTAAAGCGCTACCGCGACGACGTCCCGCTGTTCTCGCGCTTCCAGATCGAACACCAGATCGAAACCGCATACTCGCGTACCGTGCCTCTGCCTTCCGGCGGCGCGATCGTGATCGACCACACCGAAGCCCTGGTGTCGATTGACGTCAACTCGGCGCGTGCCACCCGTGGCGGAGACATCGAGACGACCGCCTTCAACACCAATTGTGAAGCGGCCGAAGAAGTGGCACGTCAGCTGCGCCTGCGCGACCTGGGCGGCCCGATCGTGATCGACTTCATCGACATGGAGAATTCCAAGAACCAGCGTGAAGTCGAAACGCGCCTGAAGGATGCATTGCATTTCGATCGCGCCCGCGTGCAAATGGGCAAGATCTCGCGCTTCGGCCTGATGGAATTGTCGCGTCAGCGCCTGCGTCCCTCGTTGTCCGAAGGCAGCCATGTAACCTGCCCGCGCTGCAACGGTACAGGCCACATCCGTGATACCGAATCGTCCGCACTGCAGATCCTGCGCATCATCCAGGAAGAAGCAATGAAGGAGAATTCAGCCGCGATCCACGTGCAGACACCGGTCGACGTGTCCGCTTTCCTGCTGAACGAGAAGCGCGGCGAAATCCTGAAAATCGAAACGCGCCATCGCGTCTCTGTCATCCTGATCCCGAACAAGCACCTCGAGACCCCGCACTACAAGCTCGAGCGCATCAAGCATGACGATCCGCGTCTGGAAGATACGCAAGCCAGCTACGCAATGGTGGAACAGGCAGAAACAGACATCGGTTACGCCAAGCGTCAGAAAGAAGACGTCAAGCCGCGTCAGGAAGCAATGGTCAAGGGCGTCACACCAGACCAGCCTGCGCCGATTGTCGACCGTACCCCGATCGAGACGCCGAAAATCGTGACCCCGGTCAGCGAATCCAAAGGTTTCTTCCAGAAGATCATCGCTTTCTTGAGCGGCGCGCAGGAACCTGCCAAGGCAGCACCAGCGGCGCCAGTCGCTGAGGAAAAGCCACGCAATCCGCGCGAACGCGGCGAGCGTAGTGCCAATGGCAATGGTCGTAATCGCAACCGCAACCGCGGCGGTCGCAATCGCGAACGCGGCGAAGAGCGCGAAGAATCAGCCAAGCCGGCACAGCAAGCTGCGATTGCAACGGCAGAAGCGCCGGCCGCACGTGCACCGCGTCCGCCACGTGAACCGCGCGAAGCGCGCGAGCCGCGTGAATCCAATGAAAACCGTGCTGAAGGCGGCAACCGCCGCGAGCGCCCACCACGCCCTCCGCGCGAAGACCGCAACAAGGAGGTGGTGGTTGAAACCGCCGATAGCGCTGCACTGAACAAGCAGCCGCCAGTTGCCGCGCCATTGGTAGCATCTGCTTCGGACGTTCTCGAAGAAGGCGTGGCGCTGGAAGCCGGCGCAGTTGCCGTGTCGGGTGAAGAGCAACCGCGCCGTCGTCGTCGTCGTGGCGGCCGTAACCGCAATCGCCGCGATCGCGATCAGAATGCGAACGGTGAAACGATCGTCGAAGGCGAGGACGATGTGACGGCGTCGCAAGACGAAACGCTGCAGGATGAAGCCGATCAAGTAACGGCGACTCCGCACGTCAGTGCCAATGAAATGGCGGCGACCATCGTCGCAACCGATACGCCGCCGGCTGTGCAACAACATGTTGAAGCAAGCGAGCCTGCCGAAGCCGCGCCAATCAGCACGCTGACCGCGGCCATCGCGGCACCAACCCAACCGCAGTATGTCGAACGCATCGTCGAAGCCGAGCCGAATTCGAGCGGTAGCGACGCACAGCTTGTAGCGGTGGAACAGGAAGCCGTACCGGCGATTGCAGCAGCGGCCCCTGTAGAAGCAGCACCTGCAGAAGTAGCCGTCGCATCGGATTCGATCCGTTCCGCCGCCGTAGCCGAAACGCCTGCGCCGATCGCCAAGCCGCAGGTGGCAGCTGCACCGGTATCGGCATCACGTTCCTCCGCCAAGGTGGAAGATCTGGCCGACGTGCTGCGCGCGGCAGGATTGCAACTGGCATCGACCGATCCGGAAAAATTGCGTATCGCGCAGGAAGCAGCGGCAAAGATTGTGGTCGCGCCGCGCGTGCCGCGCGAACGCAAGCCGCTGCCGCCGCAATCGACCGAACCGCTGGTGCAGG
>DATAHI010000299.1:0-11350 GCA_036263255.1 Oxalicibacterium sp.
ATGAAGGTGCCACATGGCGAAACGCTGGATGCGCTGCTTCCGTTGCTGCCGGTCTTCCTCAGCTATGTGCTGAGCTTCATCTACGTCGGCATCTACTGGAACAACCATCACCACATGCTGCACGCGACCGACAAGGTCACCGGCCCCGTCCTGTGGGCCAATCTGCACCTGCTGTTCTGGCTGTCGCTGATTCCCTTCACTACGGGCTGGATGGGCGAAAATCACATCGCTTCCGCGCCTGCAGCCTTGTATGGCGGCGTGCTGTTGATGTGTTCTATCGCCTACATGATTTTGCAACGACTGATCATTGCGTCGCAAGGCGAACACTCGGTGTTGAAGAAGGCAATCGGTCGCGACTGGAAAGGCAAGGTTTCGAGCGTTCTGTATGCCGTTGCCATTCCAGCTGCTTTTCTCTCGCAGAAGATCTCTATCGCGCTATATGTCTTCGTCGCGCTGATGTGGTTGGTGCCGGATAAGCGCATCGAACGGGCACTGTCGGACTGGCACTGATCGCGTTTCCGTAGAATCAGACCACGCCATCCTGCTTCAATTTTTCGATCGCATCCGCATCAAATCCGAGCTGACGCAACACCTCGTCCGTATGCTCGCCCAGCGCCGGCCCCAGCCATTTCGTCTCGCCCGGCGTCTCCGATAATTTCGGCGTGATCGCCGGCAGCTTGATCGGTGTGCCATCGGCGAACGCATGTTGCTCGAACATCTGGCGCGCGAGGAATTGCGGGTCGCTCATCATGTCTCGAACCGAGTAGATCTTGCAGACCGGGACGTCGGCTTTCTGCAGAATGCTTAATGCATCGGCGATGGTCTGCGTGCTGCACCAAGACTGAATTGCATTGTCGATTTCCTCGGTGCGCGGCACGCGGCCATCATTGCGTGCCAGCTGCGGATCGTTTGCCAGATCGTCGCGGCCGATCGCGAACATCAGGCGCTTGAAGATCGCATCGCCGTTGCCGGCGATGACGATGTTGTCGCCGTCGGCAGTCGTGTAAGTGTTGGACGGCACGATGCCGGGTAAGGCGCCACCGGTGCGTGCGCGCACCACGCCCGCGTAATCGTATTCCGGTACCAGCGATTCCATCATGTTGAAGACCGCTTCGTACAAGGCGACGTCGATCATCTGGCCCTGCCCCGCCACGCATTCCTCGCCAATCTTGCCGTTCCAGCGGCCGCCAGTGACGTCGCGGTGGCGCAAGGCCATCATCGCACCGATCACGCCGTGCAAGGCGGCGACCGAATCGCCGATTGAAATGCCGATTCGCAGCGGCGGACGATCCGGAAAACCCGAGACGTAGCGCATGCCGCCCATGGATTCGCCGATCGCGCCAAAGCCTGGCTGGTCCTTCATCGGCCCGGTCTGGCCGAAACCCGACAGGCGCACCATGATAGTTGCGGGATTGATCGCCTTCAGTTGCTCGTAGCCGAGCGACCATTTCTCCAGCACGCCGGGGCGGTAATTCTCGATGATGATGTCGGCTTCCTGCGCGAGCTTGCGCGCGATCTCCTGGCCGCGTGGGTCCTTCAGATTCAGCGTCAGGCTTTTCTTGTTGCGCGCCTGGACCGACCACCACAGCGAGGTGCCATCCTTCAGCACGCGCCATTGACGGATTGGGTCGCCGCCGTCCGGCGATTCGATCTTGATGACCTCGGCGCCGAATTCGGCGAGGATGCGAGAGCAGAACGGTCCGGCGATCAGTGTGCCGAGTTCCAATACCTTGATGCCGGCCAGCGGGCCGGATGATGCTGTTGTCATGTTGGGTGGAGTAGTACGAGTTCGCGCAACTCGGATTGCAGATTCTGGCGCGCCTGGTATTCCAGACTGGTCGCCATGGCCGGCGTGAAGTATAACGCCGGACGGTCCAGCAGTCGCTGCAGGAACTGGCCGCGCTTCAGGCGGTATTCCTCGATCGGCACCCAGCTGTACTCTGCGCGGATCACCTCGCTGTACTCCCTGTAGACCGGCTCGCGCGCACCAAGTATCGCGAGGTCCATGTCGAGAAACAGCGGCAGGTCGGCGACTTTGTTTTCTCCGATTTCATGTTTTTCGGTCGCCGCCACGCAGGCCATCACCGGTGGAATATGACGTTCGTCGATCATCATCGCCACCATCGCGCGCCGCGCCCATTCCGTGCTGCGGCGTTCGTTGTCTTTCAGATGCGTGTCGTAGATCACGTCGTGAAACCAGATCGCGAATTCGACGGTTTCGGGGCGATTGATCAGCGGACGGTGCGTATCGACCTGGCGAAGCAGGAACATGATGTGCGACAGGTTGTGATAGGCGCGATGCGGTTCGGAATAGTGGCGGATCAGCTCATCCCAGACAGCATCCGAGGTGTCGGGATTGGCATGCACGGAATTGACGAGCGCCTGCCACTTGGCGCGCAACCAGCTTTGGTTTTCGGGAGAATGCCTGAACATGACGATGCCCTTTCGCTGTCAACGGGCGCCATGCGGACGAGACTAGGTAGCTCGCCTGTCCAGCATGGCGCGCGCAATGGTGCCCGCATCCACGTATTCCAGTTCGCCGCCAACCGGCACGCCGCGCGCCAGGCGGCTAACCTTCAAGCCGCGCGCCTTCAGCGTCTCGCTGATGTAATGCGCGGTCGCTTCGCCTTCGTTGGTGAAATTGGTCGCCAGCACTACTTCTTCCACCACGCCGTCGGTCGCACGCGCGATCAGTTTTTCCAGATGGATGTCCTTGGGGCCAATGCCATCCAATGGCGACAGGCGTCCCATCAGCACGAAATACAGACCCTTGTAGGTCAGCGTCTGCTCGATCATCAGCTGATCCGCTGGAGTTTCGACCACGCACAGCAGCGCGGCGTTCCGTTCAAGATCGAGACAAAGCTCGCAGATTTCGTTTTCGGTAAACGTATTGCACATCGCGCAGTGGTGCACCTTCTCCACCGCCTGCGTCAGCGCGCGTCCAAGCTGCGCCGCGCCATCACGGTCGTGCTGCATCAGGTGATAAGCCATGCGCTGTGCCGACTTGGGCCCGACACCGGGCAGGCGACGCAACGCCTCGGTCAGCAGATGCAGGCTGGAAGGGGTTTTCACTTGTTGTGCCCGTTGTCCTGGTAGATCGCGAAAGCCTCGGCAGCCATCGAGGGAACGAATTCGATGATCTCGTATTCCGCCACACCGGCTGCGTAGAACGGATCGAGCTGGATCACGGCTTCAACGTCTGCCCGATTCTGCGCGTCGGCAATGATGATGCCGCCGCTGCGCGGCACCTTGCGGCCGGAGATGAGGAACATGCCGTTGTCGTACTGCTCGTTGAGGAATTTGCGATGCGCACTGAGCAGGCCATCGATTTCTGCCATGGGCTTGGTATAAGTGATCGAAATGATGAACATTTTTTCTTCGTGAGCCTCATTCCGATTTGTTTATCGTCCTCGCGAAGGCGGGACCCAGAGATGTGCAGAGATTATTGCAACTTCCATTGTCTAATCGGTTGGGGACAGAGTACGCTTCGCTAAACTCTGTCCCGCAATCGTCAGAATGGCATCTTGAATCCCGGCGGCAGCGGCATGCCCGCCGTCACGCCCGACATCTTTTCCGCTGCCGTCACTTCCGCCTTGCGTACGGCATCGTTGAATGCCGCTGCGACCAGATCTTCCAGCATATCCTTGTCGTCGCCGAGCAGCGACGGGTCGATCGAGACGCGTTTCACGTCATTCTTGCAGGTCATCACGATTTTCACCAGGCCGGCACCCGACTGGCCTTCAACTTCGATCGACGCCAGTTGCTCCTGCGCCTTCTTCATGTTGTCCTGCATGGCCTGCGCTTGCTTCATCAGCCCGGCCAACTGATTTTTCATCATGCTGCTGCTCCTTTAAATGTTCTTGATGATGTGGCACTCAGACCGGCCGGATCGAGCCGGGCACAATCGTTGCGCCGAATTCGCGTTTGAGTTTTTGCACGAAGGGATCTTCTTCCATCGACTGTTCGGCCTCGCGCTGCCGTGCTGCGCGATCGGCCAGAGCAAGAGCGTTGGCCGTGTGCTGCACCGCGCCGAGCCGCGTATTGACACGTACCGGACGGCCGAAGTGTTCGCTCAAGGCAGTCGTCAGCTTGTCGACGCTGCCCGCGGCAAGGAGCGTCTCCATCGCCACCAGCAACTCGAGGACCACGTGCTGCCCTTCGAGTGCGCATTGTATCAATTCACTCTGTTGCGCCAGCTGCTGCGCGACGCCGCGCACCGGCAAAGTAGCCGCCAGCACAGGCCAGTTGCCGTCCCAATCCAGCTCCTTCATCGGATGCAATACGAAGGGGCGCGCTGGTTCCGCCGTACGCGACGCAGCGGCAGGTGCCGCTACGGCAACGGGCGATTGCTGTTCAGTTTTTTTTTGAGCGGGGGTGCTCGCCTGCTCGAACGACGGCTCGTCATCCCATGGCGGCGCAGGAGGCAAATCGATGGGGCTATCTTCGCGCACTTCCATGCGTGGCGTCGCGGCTGGTACCGGGCTCGGGGCCGAAGTTGGTGCAGGCTTGGCCACAGGAGCCGGTGCTGCTGCTTGCGGTTGCGGTGCGAACTTGGTGCCAGCCCGCGCAGCTTCCAGTGCGGCACGGGCGGGACTGATTGCACCGTTTGCACGCGGCGCCGGTGCGCTGGTCGCTGCGGCAGGCGCTGCACTAAGACGTGCACTTGCGGCCGAAGAAGACGGCGCATGAGCCGTTGCGGCTGCACTTGGTGCGGCTGCTCTGGCGGCCGGCGCGGCCTGCACCGCACCAGGCTGGCGGCCCTCATCGCCACCCATGCCAGGACGAAAGGCGAGCATGCGCAGCAGCGTCATCGAAAAACCGGCGTATTCGTCCGGCGCAAGGCCCAGTTCGTTGCGGCCATGCACAGCGATCTGATAGAACAGCTGGATTTCTTCCGGATCGAACAGGCCGGCCAGACGCATCACATCCTCGCGCTCCGGCAGATCGTCCGGCACCGCAGCCGGCACGGTTTGCGCCAGCGCCACGCGATGCAGCAGCGAACCAAGGTCCTGCAGCGCGGCGTTGTACGACAGGCTGCGCGTGGCCATTTCGTCGGCGACAGCGAGCAGTGCTGCGCCATCTTTCTGTGCCAGCGCATCGAGGATGCGCACGAGGAAGGATTGATCCAGCGCACCGAGCATCCCCTGCACCGCTTCCAGCGTGACCTTGCCGGCAGCGTAGGCGATTGCCTGATCGGTCAAGGACAAGGCATCGCGCATCGAGCCGTGCGCGCCCTGTGCCAGCAGGCGCAGGGCCGGCGTTTCGAATTCGATGCTTTCCTGGCCGAGAATGTTTTCCAGATGCGACACGATATGCCCGGGCGGCATCTGCTTCAGATTGAATTGCAGGCAGCGCGACAGCACAGTGACCGGAATTTTCTGCGGGTCGGTGGTCGCCAGGATGAACTTGATGTGTTCGGGCGGTTCTTCCAGCGTCTTCAGCATCGCATTGAAGGCATGGTTGGTCAGCATGTGCACCTCGTCGATCATGTAGACCTTGAAGCGCGCGTTCGACGGCGCATACACCGCCTGTTCGAGCAGCTGCGCCATGTCGTCGACACCGCGGTTAGAAGCGGCGTCCATCTCGATGTAATCAACGAAACGCCCGGCATCGATCGCCACGCAGGCTTCGCACACGCCGCAGGGCTGCGCGGTGATGCCGCCGTTACCGTCGGGGCCGATGCAATTGAAGGACTTCGCCAGAATCCGCGACAGCGTGGTCTTGCCGACGCCGCGCGTGCCGGTGAACAGATAAGCATGATGCAGGCGCTGATTGTCGAGCGCATGCGTCAGCGCGCGCACGACGTGTTCCTGCCCGACCAGCGTGTCGAAGCTTTTCGGACGGTATTTGCGGGCAAGAACCTGATAGGACATAGGATTTCCGTATGCGGGGAAACGGCATTTTACCTGACAGGCGCGGTAGATTGCGGCAGCGCACCGTCATTTTCGCCGCCATCGAAAAAGCCCTTCCGTGAAGCTAGCCATCGCCTTGAAACTGCGCAAGAATCAACGCATCCGCCGCAAAACGCACCTCCACAAGGAGCCGCCATGCCATCTCCTACGCATGAGTTGAGCAATCAGGTACCGGATTTGGACCATGTCAATCTGTACAGCAGCGATCCGGCATTGGTCGATGGGGTAAGGTACGGACAAGCCGGTTGGCACGAGGAGGCGCTGACACGGCTCGGCGCAGAACTTGGCACTGCGCGAACGTGGCAACTGGCCGCGCTTGCCAACCGTCATCCGCCGATATTACGCACGCACGATCGCGTCGGCCGGCGCATCGATACGGTCGAATATCACCCAAGCTGGCACCAGTTGCTGGCGATGCAGCGCCAGGAAAACCTGCACGCCCTGCCCTGGGCCGAACCAAGAACCGGCGCCCATGTCGCGCGCACTGCTGCCTACTACCTGCAGGCGCAGGTGGAATCGGGTTCGCTGTGCCCCATCACAATGACTTTTGCATCCATTCCGCTGCTGCAGCAGGAACCGGCGCTGTTCGCAGAATTGAAGGACAAGCTGTACACACGCATCCACGATCCGCGCGACCTGCCGATTGCCGATAAGTTTTCCATCATGATCGGCATGGGCATGACGGAAAAACAGGGCGGTTCCGACGTGCGCAGCAATACGACAAGTGCAAGGCCTATCAAAGAAGAAGGTCGCGGCGCTGCGTACACGCTGACCGGTCACAAGTGGTTTTACTCGGTGCCGGCCTGCGACGCACATCTGGTGCTGGCGCGCACGACGAAGGGGCTGTCCTGCTTCTTCGTACCGCGCTGGTGTCCGGACGGCAGCAAGAACGCGATCTTGATCCAGCAACTAAAGGACAAACTCGGCAATCGTTCCAACGCTAGCGGCGAAGTCGAATTCGACGAAGCCTACGGCGTGATGGTCGGCGAGGAAGGCCGCGGCATTCCGACGATCATCGAAATGGCGAACCACACACGGCTCGATTGCGTCATTGGCAGCGCCGGGCTGATGCGCCACGCGCTGATGCAGGCGATTCACCACGCGCGCCATCGCAGCGCCTTCGGCAAACCGCTGATCGAGCAGCCGCTGATGCGTAACGTGCTGGCCGATCTGGCTCTGGAAAGCGAAGCAGCCATGCTGCTGATGCTGAGACTAGCGCGCGCGGCAGAGTCGCCCGATGATCCCCTCGAAGCGGCATGGCGCCGCATCCTGACGCCAGCTGCCAAGTTCTGGATCTGCAAGCGCGCGCTCGCCTATACCGGCGAGTGCATGGAAGTCTGGGGCGGCAACGGATACGTGGAAACCGGGCCGATGGCGCACCTGTACCGCGAAGCGCCGGTCAATTCGATCTGGGAAGGTTCGGGCAACGTGATGTGCTTGGACGTGCTGCGTGCAATCGAACGCGAAGCGGAAGGTTTTGAACGATTGCTACTGTCGCTGCACGATACGAATGACGAACGCTCGGTAGTGCATGCGCTGCATGCGACGCTGTCCGCGATGTGTACGGCGTCGGCAGCGGAGCGCGAGGCGCAGGCACGGCGTCTTGCGCAACAGTTGGTGCTGGCCGCACAAGCCAGCCTGATGCGGCAATCCGCACCGGCCACGATTGCCGATGCCTTCATCGCCAGCCGCGGCGACGTGCAATGCGGCCACGTGTTCGGTACTCTGCCCGAGGGCACCGCGGTAGACGACATTCTCGAACGCGCGTGGCCGCGATAGAAATGCGAAAACGAATAGGAAACGCCGGCGCCTAATGCAACAGCCGCGCGAATACGGGATCGCCCGTACACAGGAAAGATTCCACCGCAAAGGAAGGCGAAGAGAAACTGCACAGGATTGCGGCAATCACGAAATACGGGGCGCGGCGGCTCGATACCAATCGCATGCTGTCTCCCTGAAGTGATGAGGACAATCGATCGCTTGATCAGGAATGCAAATGATGCAGCGGATCGCGCAAGGTAATTCTTACCGCTGCGTGCGCGCTGCATACGACGATCGAGAGATCGGGATGCGCCAGCGTCGTAAAGTGAGGCGAATGCCGTTCGCCGGTCGGGAGCGTCGATATCAGTTTGTACGCCGCTTCCTTCCTGCTCCACAACTCGTAGAATGTCCGCACACGCGCTTCGCCATCCAGTTTCGCGAGGGCGTCTGCCTCTTTCCGCGAAAAGGCCTGCCTTGCCAGCGCAGCAAGGTCACGCTCGGAATTGCGAACCTCGATGTCCAGTCCCAGCGGAGTATCCGTACTGACTGCGCACGCAACCCAGTGGCCGCTGTGCGCAATGCTGAAGGCGGGAACGGGAACAATCCCGATCAATGCGGGCGCGTTACCTGGCCGTTCCGCAAGTGCGATGCCGCTCGTCTCGATACCGAGCAGTTCGGCCAGCGCAATCCGCAGCAGGATGCGACCGAGCAGAAACTGCCGTTGCCGCTGTGGCCTGATGAAACGCCGATAACGTGCCGCTTCGCTAGCGGACAGCCAGTCCATCCGGCTGTCCAGCGTGCGAGAGTCGACGCTACGGCTGTCGGTGAGCCACAGCGTCACCGCCGCTTCGTTCCTACTTGTCGGCGATTTTGACAAAGTCGCCCTTGAATGCGACGCCGGACATGATCGCGCCGACGTGGCATTCATATTCGGTCTCGCTCGACATCTCGACGTGGTTGTAATTGCTGACGATGTTGATCACCGCATTGGCTCCGAGCTCCCTTGCGCGCTTTTCCAGACCGATCATCGACGACAGGAAAGCCGTATTGCAGGACACTTCATCCGACTTGCCGAAGGCATTGGACTTGCGCGCGTTGTTGTCGGTACCGAGTTTCTGCAAGACCTTCGGCGTCTTCTGCTTGCCGAAGAAAAACTTGACGTTGCCTTGCAGCTGTTCACGCGTATTCTCGACATGGAAGGCGGGTTCGATCGGCAGCATCACGGTTTTATCGGCTGCCTGTGCGGACATACAGGACAGTGAAACGCCAGCTAACAGCGAAACAGCGAGGATTTTTTTCATATTGGTTACTCTCCTGGGGTTAGTTTTGTGCTGCGGTTTGTACATCCAATCCGGTCGGGCCGCCTACTGCCTTCTCGTAATTGCTGGCAGTATAAACAGCGATTAATGATGCAATGCGCTCGAGCATATCGGTATCCGTCGCCCCCCAGGAAAATGTGCCGCTGAAGCTGTTTGTCTTCTGATAGAAGACCGGCGACGCGATGATCTTCCCTGACGACGCATCTACATATTGCATCTTCAGCACAACAGCAGAGTCGCCCGCCATCACGCCGAGTCCAAATCGGGCTCCCTTGCCGACGTAGCGCGCGCTTGCGCAATAAGGCTCAATAATGAGCTTGCGCTGCGTCGCATTTGGTGCGGGCGACTGCTTCCAATTCTCGATGAGCTTGCCTATTTTCACCCTCAATTTTGCCTGGATAGCCGTCAGCGCTATATCGCCACCCCGCTCCTGCACGCACTCCGCTCCCCGCGTCATGGGCTTTAATTCAAAATCCGAAAAATTGGAAAAGACCTCTGCTGGCGGAGGATTCGTTTCTGTTGATGGCAGCTTTACGTTGCTAGCGCAGCCAGTCAATAGCGAAATAGAGATTGCTGCCGCAACCATAAAGCCGCCTTTAGCCGGCATGGATTGTTTCATTCTGTCCTCCCCCTTTATTTTTCTTAGTCGCAGCGCCTGAAAATCAACGACGTGTTGATACCGCCAAACGCAAAATTGTTCGACATCACGTACTCGCAATCGAGTGCTCTGCCCTCGCCCGCAATGTAATCGAGCTCTGCGCAATCTGGATCGACGCGCTGTAGATTGATCGTCGGCGCAAACCAGCCTTCACGCATCATCTGTATGCTGATCCACGCTTCCAGCGCGCCGCATGCACCGAGCGTATGGCCCATGTAACTCTTCAGCGAACTGATCGGTATGCGTTTGCCGAACACCTGCCCCGTCGCCTGCGATTCCGCCACGTCGCCGTGCGCGGTGCCGGTGCCGTGCGCATTGACGTAGCCGATCTCGTCCGGTTGCAGACCGGCGTCTTCCAGCGCAAGCTGCATCGCGACCTTCATCGTTTCCGCATTTGGTTGCGTGACATGACAGCCGTCGCTGTTGGTGCCGAAACCGACCAGCTCGGCATAGATCGTCGCGCCGCGTGCTTTCGCATGCTCCATCTCTTCGAGGATCAGGCAGCCGGCACCTTCGCCGATGACCAGTCCGTCGCGATCGGCGTCGAAAGGACGCGGTGTGGTTTCCGGTGCATCGTTGCGTACGCTGGTTGCAAACAGTGTGTCGAAGACCGCAGCTTCGGTCGCATCCAGTTCTTCTGCACCACCGGCGATCATCGCGATCTGCTGTCCGTTGCGGATCGCCTCGTACGCATAACCAATTCCCTGGCTGCCCGAGGTGCACGCACTCGACGTGGTAATCACGCGGCCGGTCAAGCCGAAGAACACGCCAATGTTGACCGGCGCCGTATGCGCCATCATCTTGATGTAGGTAGTCGCGTTGATACCCTTGGTCGTACGGTCTTCCATCATGCGGCCGAAATCGCCGATTGCGCTTGGCGTGCCGGCGGAAGAGCCGTAGGAAATACCCATGCGGCCGCTGGTCAACAGCGGATGGTCGATCAGGCCCGCATCGGTCAGTGCCAGCTCGCTGGCGCGTGTGGCCATTAATGCGATACGGCCCATGCTGCGCGTGGTCTTGCGGTTGAAACGTTCCGACAGTTCGAACGGCGCGGCGGGTCCGCCCAGTTGCGTATTCAGCCCTTCGTAGTTCGCCCAGTCCTCCATGCGGACAATTGCGTTCCGATATTCGCCAAGACGCTGGCGCACCGACGTCCAGTCGTTGCCGATCGGGCTGATGCCGGCCATGCCGGTCACGACGACGCGTTTCAATTCGCGTTTCACCGGAGCGATCATGCAAGGCCTCCGTTGACCGAGATCACCTGACGCGTGATGTAGGCGGCGTCTTCACTCAGCAAAAAGCTGACGGTGGCCGCCACTTCCTCCGGCCGGCCGACGCGGCGCGCCGGAATCATCTTCATCACTTCATCCATCGGCACATCCGCAATCATGTCGGTTTCGATCAGGCCGGGCGCAACGCAGTTGACCGTGATATTGCGCTTGGCCAGTTCCAGTGCCAGCGCCTTGGTGGCGCCGATGATCCCGGCCTTGGCCGCACTGTAGTTCACCTGCCCACGATTGCCGATCAAGCCGGAAACCGAAGCCAGCGTCACGATGCGGCCTGGCTTGCGCCGCTGCACCATCGGCATGATCAGCGGATTCAACACATTAAAGAATCCATCCAGATTCGTCTGCAGCACCAGGTCCCATTCCTCGCCGGACATCGCAGGAAAGGCGTTGTCGCGCGCGACGCCGGCGTTG
>DATAHI010000300.1:0-13343 GCA_036263255.1 Oxalicibacterium sp.
CTATGCGTTGTCGAAGCAGCGCTTCGAGGTAGGAGCTTCCTCTGCGCTCGATCTGCGTCAGGACGAAGTGCTGCTGCAGACGGCACGGGTATCGCAGTTGGCGCTGGCGCGTCAGCGTGCGCAGGCGTGGAACGCATTGACGCTGCTGGTCGGTCAGCCTTTACCGGACGATCTGCCGCCGCCACAACCGTTATCCGATCAGCAGATTGTGGCCGACATTCCACCCGGCCTGCCATCCGATCTGCTAACGCAGCGGCCCGATATCCGCAGTGCCGAACAAAGTCTGCTCGCGGCGAATGCGAACATCGGCGCGGCACGTGCTGCCTTCTTCCCGCAGATTTCACTGACCGCAGGCATCGGCACCGCAAGCAGCCAGTTGTCCGGCCTGTTCGATACCGGTTCGCGTGCGTGGTCCTTCGCGCCGCAGATGGTGCTGCCCATCTTTGCCGCGGGAGCCAACGTGGCAAATCTGTCGGTTGCCAACGTACGCAAGAAGATCGAGATCGCGAACTACGAAAAGACGATCCAGACCGCGTTCCGGGAAGTGGCCGATGCGCTGGTTGCGCGCGGCTTGCTAGATGAACAGATCAAGGCACAGGAATCGGTGCAGACGGCACAAGCCGAACGCCTGAAGCTGACCGACGCGCGCTACAAGAACGGCATCGCGAGTTCGCTCGAGATGCTGCAGGCGCAGCAAGACCTGTTTTCCGCCGAGCTTGATACCGTGCAGGCCCGCCTGCTGCGTCTGACCAATGCCGTCGATCTGTACGCCGCGCTGGGTGGCGGCCTGGTCGAAACCACGGCACCCGTGGCGAGTACGAAATAGCGCAGCGCTACCTCTCGCGCCACAGCAAGAACGGGAGCCGACGCGGCTCCCGTTCTTTTTCGTTCAGGCAAAAACGCGGAACCTCCGCCTCGCGCACGACTCAGAAGCATCATCCTCGATTGCGACATGCCATGCAAAAACGCCTTGCCTTTCTTGCGTTGTTCCTGATGCCTGCCCTTGGTCGTTCTGCCGATACCGGTCTTCGTCCCGGCCTTTGGCATATGCGTGCCAGCTCCAACCTTCTCGCACTGGCGCAGCAAATTCCACCGCAACAAATGCAGGGATTGAGCGATCTGGCACGTCAATACGGATTCACGGTACCGACCATTCGCAACGGCGAAGCCGAATCGGATGTCTGCATCACGCCCGAGATGGCGGCACAACCGATCCCACCCTCGTTCTACAACACGGAATCCGGCTGCGAGGCGCGCAATGCAGTGCGCAACGGCGATCATTTCAGTGCCGATATTGTGTGCAACGGTACGGATGTGCAAGGCCAAGGCCGTGCCGAAGCCACGCTCAATTCGCCGGAAAGTTTTTCCGGCGTCACGACATTCAAGGGACTGGTGCGCGGTCTGCCGGTCGACGACAAGGCACAAACCAGCGGCCAGTGGACGGCGGAAACATGCCCGTCCAGCGCGGCACGGTAGCGCTTGATACAAGTCGTAACAAAGCTTACCGGTTTTACGCTGTTCATCCGGACTCCTGCGGTATTTAATAACCATACCGAACAAGGAGACCACCATGAAAAAAATCCTCGCCCTTTCCGCCGCGCTGATCGCGGGCACCAGCATGATGCTTGCCGCCGCGCCGGCGATGGCACGCGTCGACGTCGACGTGAATCTCGGCGTGCCGGCTCCGCTGTATGTCGCGCCGCAGCCGGTGTACGTGCAGCCGCGCCCTGTGTACGTCGCGCCGCGTCCGGTCTATGCGCCAGAACCTGTTTATTACGTGCGCCGTCCGCATCATCACCATCGCTGGCATGATCGCGACCATGACGGCGTGCCTGATCGCTTCGATCATCATCCGCGCAATCCTTATCGCGATTAATGACGATCGATTCCGGATCGAGGCGCAAAAGAACTCTCGAGGAGTGGTAGCTTGAACGCCGGCCCTGTGGTCGGCGTTTTTTTATGCTGGTAGCTCGGAAAGCGCTATCGGATCAAAGGTCTCAGCAAGGCCATCGTACGCTGTGTTGCGCCGCGATGCGCCGCCGCAAAGCTGCGTGCGCAAAGACCCATTTCTTCTCTGCGTGCATCATCGTCCAAAAGGCTACGGGCATGCCGCAACAAATCGGCCGCGTCCGCCACACGCATTGCGGCGCACGCGCCGATCGCATTGTCCGCGGCATCGGCGAAATTGAACGTGTGCGGACCGATCAAAACCGGCTTGCCGACAGCGCACGCCTCAATCAGGTTGTGTCCGCCCAGCGGCAGTAAATTGCCCCCGACGAAGGCGACATCGCACGCCGCGTAGTAAGCGAACATTTCCCCCATTGAATCGCCAAGTATGGCATCCACGCCCGCATCGAGCTGCTCGCCGGTCAGCATGGAACGGCGCACGCAATGCAGCCCATGCGCACGAATCAACGTCTCGACTTCATCAAAACGCTGCGGGTGGCGCGGCACAATCATCAGGAGAAAATTCCGTTGTGGCAGGGCCTGTAAGGCATCGAGGATCAGCATTTCTTCGCCATCGCGCGTGTTCGCGCATAGCAGCACCTTTCTGTCGCCAAGACGGTACCGCAGTTCGGCGCCGCGCCGCAGCATCTCTTCTGGTGGAACGATGTCGAATTTCATGTTCCCGGTCACGTGCACGTCGCTCGCGCCCAGCACACGTATGCGTTGGGCGTCACCTTCGGTCTGCGCCGCGACGCAATTGATTGCGGAGGCCGCGCGTATGAACAGCGAGGGCAGACGCTGTGCCTTCGCCAGCGAGCGTGCGGACAAGCGTGCATTGACGAGTGCCACGGGTAGCCGGTAACGCACGCACTGTGCCATCACGTTCGGCCACACCTCGGTTTCCATCAGCACACACAGCCGCGGCTTGAAGTGGCGCAAAAAGCGCGCGACCATCCAGCCGGTGTCATAGGGCAGATAGGCTTGCAGCACGCGAGGATGTCTACCGAACAGTTCGCGGCCTGTAGCACGGCCGGTCGGCGTCATGTGCGTCAGCAGGATTGCGTGCGTCGGGTAGTCCTGCAGCAACGCCTCGATCAGCGGCTGCGCCGCACGCGTCTCACCGACCGAGACGGCATGTACCCACAGCATCGGAGCCAACGCATCGGCAGTCTTTGGATAAAACCCCAAACGTTCCGCAATGTGTTCGCGATAACCAGGCTCGCGCCGACCACGCAAGAGCAGGCGCAGCAGCACCACAGGCAATGCACACCACCACGCGCATGAATAGATCAGACGCATGCCAGTGCACCGCGCGCTTTGGCGGCGTCAGAGATAGGAAAAAAGGAAGGGAAATGCATCGGCCGTATTATGCCGGTTCGGCCGGCCGATGTGGCGCGATGTGGATGCGATGTGGACGTATACGGGCGACCGGCATCATGCCGATCGCCGACTTCGCAACTTAGTACGGGAGCGCGGCGTCCGGTTTGACGGCGGTGATCACACGCTTGAATTCCGCCTGGATGCGGTTCAGCGCCGGCTGCGACTCGGCTTCGAAACGCATCACGATGACCGGCGTCGTGTTCGACGAACGTGCCAGGCCGAAGCCGTCCGGATATTCGACGCGCAAACCATCGATCGTGATCACCTGGTCCGCGCCCGGGAACTTCGCCTCTTTCTGCAGACGATCGATCAGGCGGAAGCTCTCGCCCTCGGCCAGTTTCAATTGCAGCTCCGGCGTGCTAGCCGACTGCGGCAATGCATTCAGCACGGCAGAAGGATCCTTTTCGCGGCTCAGCAATTCCAGCAAACGTGCGCCGGCATACATGCCGTCATCGAAACCGTACCAGCGATCCTTGAAGAAGATATGGCCGCTCATCTCGCCACCCAGCGGCGCGCCGGTCTCGCGCATCTTCGCCTTCACCAGCGAATGGCCGGTCTTCCACATCAGCGCCTTGCCGCCGCTCTGCTCGACCCATGGCGCAAGGTGGCGCGTGCACTTCACGTCGTACAGAATCTGCTCGCCCGGATGGCGCGTCAGCACATCCTTCGCAAACAGCATCAACTGCCGGTCCGGATAAATGATCTGACCATCCTTGGTCACTACGCCGAGGCGGTCGCCGTCGCCGTCGAAGGCCAGACCGATTTCCGCATCGGTCTGCTGCAGGCATTTGATCAGGTCCTGCAGGTTTTCCGGATGGGCTGGATCGGGGTGGTGATTCGGGAAATTGCCGTCGACTTCGCAGAAGAGTTCAATCACTTCGCAACCGAGTGCGCGATACAGCTTGCCGGCAAAGGCCCCGGCGACGCCGTTACCGCAATCGACCGCGATCTTCATCGGACGCGCAAGCTTGGCGTCGCCGACGATGCGCTTCAGGTATTCATCAGCGATGTCGTGCGTGCGATAGCTTCCCTTGCCTTCGCTGAAGTTCTTGTCGACGATAGTCTTGTACAACGACTGGATAGTGTCACCATAGATCGCCTCACCAGCCAGCACCATCTTGAAGCCGTTGTAGTCCGGCGGATTGTGGCTGCCGGTCACCATGATGCCGGAGTTCGCATCCAGCACATGCGTGCCAAAATACAGCATCGGCGTTGCAACCACGCCGAGATCGATCACATCGACACCAGCCGACTGCAAGCCCTCCGCCAGTGCGGCGGCAAGCTCGGGGCCGGACAGGCGGCCGTCACGGCCAATGACGACGACGCTTTCGTTTTTTGCACGCACCGCGCTGCCGAAAGCGCGGCCGATGTCGCGCGCGACGCTGGCGTCCAGCGTCGAACCGATGACGCCGCGGATGTCATATGCTTTGAAAATGCTGGGAGAAAGTGTGGACATGGCTTATCGAAAAGTAGTTGGCCGGATTCCGGCGATGTTGGCCGGCGTCGTGCCGGTCGCATTATGCATCCCTTTCACCATCGACCGATTCACGCGCGCGAACTGGTCGACGACTTCGACCGACGTTGCTGGAATGCGGGAATGAGCGGGCGGTGATGACAAAACAATATTGGATCGTGCCGGTTCGACCGGTCTGCTTCCGCCAAGTTTCAAGAATTCAATTGCAATGGATTATTTTTTTCACATTAGAATCGCTAATCCATGCGGCCGCAAGAGGTCAAAGGATTTTGACGATTCGATGACATGCGCATTTACTGATTTTTCACCATGACGACATACGCCATCGGCGATCTGCAAGGTTGCCACGATCAATTCTCGGCACTGCTAGCCAAAATCAACGCGCTGAGTCCGGACGCGGAATTCATCATCGTCGGTGACATCGTCAATCGCGGCCCGAAATCGCTCGAGACGCTGCGGCGCGTGCGCCATATGGGTGCGCGAATCGTACTCGGCAATCATGACCTGAATTTGCTGGCCGTTGCTGCGGGCCTGCGCAAACCGCATCGTTCCGACACGATGGACGATATCCTGGCGGCCGAAGACCGGGACGAATTGCTGACCTGGCTGCGCCACCAGCCCCTCGCCCTTTTTGAACACGACCACCTGTTGGTACATGCCGGCGTATTGCCTCAATGGAACGTAGACCAGACGCTTGCGCTGGCACGTGAGGTGGAAACCGCACTGCAAGGCGACGATTGGGTGGAATTCCTGCGCCAGATGTATGGCAATGAGCCGGCGCGCTGGCACGACGATCTGCAGGGCGCGGACCGGCTGCGCTGCATCGTCAACGCGCTGACCCGCATCCGCTACTGCACCGCGGATGGCACGATGGATTTCAAATCCAAGGAAGGATTGATCGAGGCCAGCGCGGCAGACGGATTGATGCCTTGGTTCAGCATTCCGAGCCGGCAAACGGTTGATACGCCCGTAGTCTTTGGCCACTGGTCTACGCTTGGCCTAATCGTGTTGCCAAAACTGGTAGCACTCGATACCGGCTGCATCTGGGGCGGGCAGCTGACCGCGGTCAATCTGGAAACGCACGGCATCGTGCAAGTCAACTGTCCGCAGCAGCAGGAACCGTCGTTGAATTAGCATCGGCCGGCAGCATCAGCGCTGCGGCAATTGCAGCACGTGCCTGAGCAGACAGATCGCGGCGGTGCGCACCCTCCGAAGCAATCAGCGGCAAAGGCACGATCTCCGCACGCATCGGGCTACTGCGTAGAATCAGCAGCAAACTGTCAACAAAGCTGGTGTCACCGATGAAGTCGGCAGCGCGATGCAGCTCTCCCTCGCCATCCAGATAACGCAAGGCACAGGGTTGCACCGGTACCTGTGCTTCAATCGCCGCTTCGAACAGGTTGGCGTGAAAAGGCAACAATGTGCCTTGCGCCGCAGTTGTCCCTTCCGGAAAAAATGCGATGCGTTCGCCCGCCTGCAGCGCCGTCACCAATCCTTGATACACCCGGCGCACTTCGCGCTGCCTGCCGCGTGCGATGAAGATCGTGCCGGCCTTTGCGCACAGCCAGCCCAGCACTGGCCAATGTCGAATGTCCGCCTTGGCGACAAACCGGCAAGGCCTCAACGCGTTGATCACGAAGATGTCGAGCCAGGAAATATGATTGGCGACGATCAGTGCGGCCCGAGCCGGCAGTTGCGCGTCCTCCGGCATAGGCTGCAGCTGCACACGTAAAATGGCAAGCAGTTGCGCCGACCATGTGCGGACGCACTGTTCGCGATAAGCGGCACCGGTCAATGGAAAGAGAAAGGCACTGATTGCCAGGCCGCGTAGCAGGTGCAGGACCACCCGCGCAAAGCGCAGCGCGATTCGCACTTTTCCCACCTGCGACGCCGACGGCGCAGCCTGCATCTCGATGTCAGCGCTCGAACGCAACGTGCCCTGCGACGATCGTGGTCTTCACCTGACCGCTCAATTCATAGCCAAGGAACGGCGTGTGCTTGCCCTGACTCGCCAGTGCACCGGTCGCTACGGTCCAGCGCGCAGCGGGGTCGAACACGATCACATCGGCGGCACTGCCGACCGCCAGCTGGCCGCCCGGCAGACCGGCGATGCGGGCCGGCTCGGAAGTAATCTTCGCCAGCGCGCGCGGCAGGTCGACTTCCTTCTTCGAATCGTCGGTCCATTTCAGTGCGAGCGACAGCAGCAGTTCGAGGCCGGTGGCACCGGCCGATGCCTCGCCGAAGGGCAGCATCTTTTCATCATCGTCCACCGGTGTGTGATCCGAGCAGATGGCATCGATGGTGCCATCCAGCAGCGCCAGCCGGATCGCATCGCGGTCGCGCTGGCCGCGCAGCGGCGGCGTCAGACGTGCATTGGAATCGAAGAAGCCGATATCGACTTCCGTCAGGTGCACGTGGTGCGCGCCGACGTCGCAGGTGACCGGCAAGCCTTCCTTCTTCGCCGCACGTACCAGTTCAATGCCGGCTGCACTCGACAGGCGGCACAGATGCACGCGCGCACCGGTGGCGCGCACAAGTTCGAGAATGGTGTACAACGCCAGCGTTTCCGACATCGGCGACACGCCGGGCAAACCGAGTCGCGATGCAACTGGGCCGCTGTGTGCGACGCCGCTGCGGCCGATGTGCGGATCTTGCGGACGCAGCCAGACGCTGAAACCGAAGGTTTGCGCATACTGCATCGCGCGCAGCAGCACCGTGGTATCGAGAATCGGATGGTCTGCCTGCGAGAAAGCGATGCAGCCCGCGTCCGTCAGTTCCGCCATTTCGGTCAGCGCTTCGCCTTTGAGACCGACGGTCAATGCGCCGAGCGGATAGACGTTGGCCTGATTCAGCAGGCGCGCGCGATGCTTCAGCATTTCCACCAAACCAGGTTCATCCAGCGCAGGATCGGTATCCGGTGGACAGACCAGGCTGGTCACGCCACCTTGTACCGCTGCCTGCATTTCGGATTCGAGCGTGGCCTTGTATTCATAACCCGGCTCGCGCAGACGCGCGCTTAAGTCGACCAAGCCGGGTGCGACGATCAATCCGCTCGCATCGATAGCCTTGTCGGCGCTGAAGCCGTCAGGCGCGTTGCCGAGCGCGGCGATTTTTCCATTGACGATGTAGAGATCCTGCTTCGCATCGACGCCGTTGGCCGGATCGATCACGCGGCCGTTCTTGATGTGAATGTTCATCTTGTTTTAGTTTCCCGCCAGAATACTCATCACCGCCATGCGCACGGCGATGCCGAAGGTCACCTGCGGCAGGATCACGGCCTGCGCGCCATCTGCTACGGCAGAATCGATCTCGACGCCGCGATTCATCGGGCCCGGATGCATGACGATCGCGTCCGGCTTTGCCAGCGCAAGCCGTTCGTTGGTCAGGCCGTAGCTCTTGAAGAATTCCTGTGCGGAAGGGAGCAGCGCACCGCTCATGCGCTCGTTCTGCAGGCGCAGCATGATGATGACGTCGACGTCCTTCAGCCCCTTGTTGATGTCGGTGAACACACGCACACCCATCTGCTCCAGCCCGCTCGGCATCAGCGTGCGCGGACCGATTGCGCGCACTTCTGGCACGCCGAGCGTGGTCAGCGCGTGAATGTCCGAACGCGCAACGCGGCTGTGCAGGATATCGCCGACGATGGCGACGGTCAGGTTACTGAAATCCTTCTTGTAATGGCGGATCGTGTACATGTCGAGCAAGCCCTGCGTCGGATGCGCATGGCGGCCGTCGCCGGCATTCACCACGTGCACGTGCGACTGCTTGGTATCGGTCAGGTGCTTGGCGATCAGATAAGGCGCGCCGGACTGCGCATGGCGCACGACGAACATGTCGGCGTGCATGGCTGACAGGTTATCGATCGTATCGAGCAGCGACTCGCCTTTGCTCGAACTTGAGGCTGCAATGTTCAGATTGATGACGTCGGCCGACAGCCGTTTGGCTGCGATCTCGAAAGTGGTGCGCGTGCGAGTCGAGTTTTCGAAGAACAGATTGAACACGCTCTTGCCGCGCATCAGCGGCACCTTCTTCACTTCGCGGTCGCCGATGCTGACGAAGGACGAAGCGGTGTCGAGGATATGCGTGATGTTGGCTTTTGGCAGCCCTTCGATGGTGAGCAGATGCTGCAGCTCCCCGTTCTTGTTCAATTGCGGATTATGCATGCTCCACCGTCAGAGAAAAGCGGCCGTCGTCGGCCCGTTCGAGAATTAAGGATTCGCCGTGCGGAATCGTGATGGCTGTGGCGACGAAGTCTGCTGCGATCGGCAGCTCGCGTTCGCCGCGGTCGACCAGTGCCGCGAGCATGATGCGTGCCGGGCGGCCGTAGTCGAACAATTCGTTGATCGCCGCACGCGTCGTGCGGCCGGTGTACAGCACGTCGTCGACCAGCAGGATGGTCGCGCCTTCGACGTCGAAGGGAATCTGCGTCGGCTTCACGTCGGCGCGCAAGCCCTTCTCGGCGTAATCGTCGCGATGGAACGAGACGTCGATGAAGCCGAGGCGTTCGTTCAACTGCAGTTCGGCGGCCAGACGCTCGGCCAGCCAGGCGCCGCCGGAATGGATGCCGACGATGCCGACGTTTTCCGCCTTGGCCAGTCCGGATTTGACTTGCTCGGCCAGCGTCCGGTACAGCGCTTCGGCATCGAGTTCAGGATTCGGAGGTGTCATCGAAGTATTGTTGAAGAATGATCGCGGCGGCCTGATCGTCGATCGCCTCACCGCGCTGTTGGGAAATCACTGCAGACGAATAACGCTCGTCCACCAGCACCGTCTTGACATTGAAGCGGCCATGCAACTGATTGGCAAAGCGACGGCAGCGCAAGCTCATCTCGTGCTCGGCACCATCCGGGTGGCGCGGCAGACCGACAACGCACAAGGACGGTTGCCATTCGCGGATCAGCGCGGCGATGGCATCAAACTTCGCATCGTTCGTGGCTTCGCGCAGGATGATCAATGGCTGCGCCTGTTTCAGAATCGTATTGCCGACAGCAACGCCGATGCGCTTGAGGCCGAAATCAAAGGCCAGTACGGTGCCCACTAGCGTATGACTCGCAGTGCCGGACCGGCGTCAGGCATGCCCCGCCTCGCCGCTCAGCATGGTGGCATCGATTCCCAGCAATTTCAGTGCCGCGTCGAAGCGTTGCTCCAACGGCAGATCGAACATGATGCTGGCGTCGGCACGCACCGTCAGCCAGCCGTTGCGCGTGATTTCGTCCTCGAGCTGGCCCGCTCCCCAGCCAGCGCAACCGAGGCTCACCAGCATGCGAGCCGGCGCGCGACCGACGGCGACTGCTTCCAGGATGTCTTTCGAGGTCGTCAGCGCAATCTCCTCAGTCACCGGCATCGTCGATGAAAAGTCGCCGTAAGGAGCGTGCAGCACGAAGCCGCGATCGGATTGTACGGGGCCGCCGAACATCACCGGTGATTTTTCAAGCAGGGTCGAAGGCGTCAGCACGTCCGGCGCAATTTCAAGCTTAAGGTCGATGCGGTCGAGCAAGACATCGACCGTCATGTCGGTCGGCTTGTTGATGATGACGCCCAGCGCACCGTTCGCATTGTGCTCGCACAGATAAACGACCGAACCGCCGAAGACGGGATCTGCCATTGCCGGCATCGCGATCAAAAAATGATCGGCCAGATTCAGTTCATTGCGCTGCGCGGAGTCGCCTGGTGCAGAAAAATCGGGGGATTGCCGGGAAGAACCGGGCTCGGGGGATGAAGGGCTGGTCTTATGTTGCTTCGACATGGGCGCTATTTTAGCAGTTTTGCCCGCTTTTTCGCTCCGCCGCGATTGCGGCCTTGCGCCATAATTGACGGCAAACAAGACATGCGACATGACCGCCTTCCGAAAAACACTAGTCTGGTTCCGGCGCGACCTGCGCTGCTTCGATCACGCTGCGCTTCACCATGCATTGGCCTGCAGCGAGCAGGTTTACTGCGCGTTCATCTTTGACCGGGCCATTCTGGACGAGCTTCCTCGCGCCGACAGACGAGTCGAATTCATCCAGTCCAGCGTGTGCGAACTTGAGGATGCCTTGCACGCGATGGGCGGCGCATTGATCGTGCAGCACGCGCATGCGGAAGAAGCAATTCCGGAACTGGCGCGGCGCCTGGGCGTCGATGCAGTCTTCGCGAACCGCGACTACGAACCAGCTGCCCGTCGGCGTGATCAGCATGTTGCTCATATCCTGGAGCAGGAAGGGCGAGCGCTGCATTTGTACAAGGATCAGGTAATTTTCGAATGCGACGAAATCCTGTCGCAATCCGCCAAGCCGTTTTCCGTGTTCACGCCATACAAGAAAGCCTGGCTCGCACGGCTGCATCGCGAAACGGACATTTTGAAACCCCATCAAGTCGAGCAATACAGCACGCGTCTGGCAGCATCTGCGAAGTATGTCCGGCATGTTCCGCATTTGGAAGAACTTGGTTTCGGTCCGACCAATCTGGCGTCGATCGGCCTGCCGACCGGCATGCGCGGCGGGCAGGCCCTGTTCGATGAATTCGCGATGCACATGCAAGACTATGACCGCCACCGCGACTTCCCTGCCCTACGCGGCACTTCGCTGCTCTCCGTGCATCTACGCTTCGGTACCGTATCGATCCGGGGGCTGGTACGTCACGCGATGCAGGCGATGCGCGAAGGCGCGAGCCGCGGCGCAGAGATGTGGTTGTCGGAACTGATCTGGCGCGATTTTTACTTCATGATTCTGCACTACCATCCCCGTGTCGAAACACAGGCATTCAAACCCGAGTACGACACCATCGTCTGGGAACAAGGTCCCGATGCCAACTCGCTATTCCAGGCATGGTGCAAGGGAGAGACAGGCTATCCGTTGGTAGACGCAGCGATGGCGCAGATCAATCGCACCGGCTACATGCACAACCGTCTGCGCATGATGACGGCTTCCTTCCTGGTCAAGGATCTTGGTATCGACTGGCGGCGTGGTGAGCGCTACTTTGCGGAAAAACTGAACGATTACGATCTGTCGGCCAACAACGGTGGCTGGCAATGGGCTGCGTCCTCCGGCTGTGATGCGCAACCTTATTTCCGCATTTTCAATCCTGTCACGCAATCGGAAAAATTCGATGCCGAGGGCCGTTTCATACGCCACTATCTTCCCCAGCTTGCCGGTCTGTCGAATCGGCACATTCACGCGCCATGGCGGGCTTCGCCGGATGATCTGAGCGCTGCGGGTGTCGTACTAGGTGAGCACTATCCATTGCCCATTGTGCAGCACGAAGAAGCACGGCAACGCACGCTGCAACGCTATGCGGTCGTCAGGAAAAGCACTTCTGCCCGGTGAAATAAAAAATCCCGCCGAGGCGGGATTTTTTGGAACAGGCGACATCAATGCACCGGCGTTTCGCGACCGACGAAGCCAGCGATCAGCTTCAGCAGCGTATCTTCTTGTTACGGTTTGCCGAGATACTCGTTGACGCCGAGCTCCATCGCGTAATTGCGGTGTTTGCTGGCAGTACGCGAGGTGATCATGATGATCGGAATGCCGCGCGTACGTTCGTCGTCGCGTACGTTGCGGGTCAAATCGAAGCCGTCCATGCGGGGCATTTCGATGTCGACCAGCATGACGTCCGGCGTGATGGATTGCAGATGCTCGAGCGCATCGACACCGTCCTTCGCCAGCACGACCTGATAACCTTCGCGCGTAAGCAGACGTTGGGTGACGCGCCGCACCGTCAGCGAATCGTCAACCACCATCACGATCGACTGCTTGCGCAAACCTTGTACCGGCTCTACCTGATGCGCAGCCGCTGTCGCCGGTTCAAAGCTGGCCATTTCGGCGACGGCGCCCATGTCTTGCGGCGCATCGGAAGGCATCAATCGCGGTGCGCGAATATTGTCATGCTGCGCACGCTGCGCCAGCGGCACAGGATTCAGAATCAGGACGATGTCGCCTGAACCGAGCACCGTGGCGCCAGCTATACCGATCAGGCGCGACAATTGCGGACCGATATTCTTCACCACGACCTCGCGGTTGCCGAGGATCTCATCCACATGCAAGGCAACGCGATCATTGCCGCTGCGCAGAATCAGCAATGGCGAATACAGTTGCGTCACCGGCGACGCACCCGTCTCGCCAAGCAGCGCAGACAGGTAGTACATCGGCACGCGCTGCGATTGCCAGATGACCGCGCCTTCGTTATAGGCGGCGGCCAAGGGGCCGGACTTCAATTGCTGCACCTGCTCCACCAGCACTGATGGCACCGCGTACGTCGTGCCACCGGACGACAGGATCACGACCTGCGTGACCGCCAGCGTCAGTGGCAGATGAATCGTGAAGTGGGCGCCCTTGCCCGGCTCGGAGGCGATTGCCACACGGCCACCGAGTGAGGCGGCTTCGGAACGCACGACGTCCATGCCCACGCCGCGACCGGCCAACTCGGTCACTTCTTCGGCAGTGGAGAAGCCCGGATGGAAAATCAAGTCGGTGATTTCCGATTCAGACAATTCCTCATCTGCCTTGACCAGACCGTTCTCCAGGGCCTTGTTGCGGATGTTGTTCAGGTTCAGACCCTGGCCGTC
>DATAHI010000301.1:0-11129 GCA_036263255.1 Oxalicibacterium sp.
ACTTACTTCCCAGCTCTAGGTCATTGGACGTCTGTGGTTTTAGAGGGATAAAAGCAAGGGTATTTTCGTCTACGTTCGCAATTCGATAGCTACGTCCCACCTTCGCAAATAGAGTAATTTCCTCTACCAAGTCGTAGCTTCCCTGCAAATCCCAAGCATTGACTGAAAAAGATTTGTCGAGAATGCCTTTTACCGCTTGGTCAAAATCTTCATGTCGTACGCCTGCTGCAATTCGTGCCTTATTAAGAAAAACTTCGTCGCGCAAATAAATCGCCGAGGAATTTTGCGTTGCATTCTGGCTGCTAGGGCCAAATGAACTCGTGCCTTCCGTGACCCTTCTCGAATCAGAGAAATCGGTCCCTATAACGAACTCGTTTCTGACCGAAGCAAAGGAAGAGGAATACTTGATACGAGGAGAAAATTGTGTGACTGAACTGTCGGCATCGGAGGTCGAACCAAAACTGACAAACGTAGCTTTCGACGTTTTCTCGCGATAGGAGAGGTCCATAGCAGCCTCTAGGTTTCCGTATTTTTGCTGTGCAAAAAAAGTATATCGATTCGAGTCAAGTGACCCCTTGTCAAAAGGCGTCGTCGTTTGACGTGGATCTTGTTCATACTGGCTAAGCGTCAGAGGCCCAGGAAGACCATAGTTTTCGCGGGCAGCATCGATCCGCAACCCTATTCTCGCGTCAGCAGAGGCCCATTGGATTCCGCCGCTAAAGTTCCGCTGACGTAGCTCATTATTGTCCCGATAGTTATCCGTACGTAGCGAACCGATATTGGCGTCGATAGAGAAGCCATCTATTCCCTTTGCTACCGAAGCACGTACCTCTTCATAACCATGGCTACCGACTTCCGTCACGATAGATCCGTGCGTACCGCTCTTTGCGCCGCGCTTGGTAATGATCTGTATCGTCCCGCCGGTCGCGCCGTCACCGTACAGCACGCTGCTGCCGCCACGCACGATCTCGATGCGTTCGACCGATTCGATCGGAATGGCCGACATCATCGCGGGCGCTAACTCGTTTTCAGAGATGCGGATGCCGTCTACAAACACGGCCACGTTTTGATCGCTATTTGTTCCAAAGCCGCGTAGATCAAGGGAATAATCAGAAGTACCGGTGAAATTCTGCCGGCCGAACACCCCACCGATCTTACGAATCGCCTCGTTGACATTGCCGACACCGGCTTCGCGGATCTGCTCCGCGGTAATCACGGTTGCGCCGATTGGCGTTTCGGTACTTTCGAAGCGGGAGGCAGATACAGTGACCGGCGCGAGTTGTTGCTCGTTGTCGGTCTGAGCGATGGCCGAAGATGCCAGGACTGTAATGGACGAAGCGAGTGCGAGCGGTCTCCACGCGGAGCCGGCGCGGTTTGCAAATGCGGATTTCATGATGCCGTTTCAAGAAGATGCACCTGACCTGCTTCCCCGCAGGTCGGGTTCAACAAAAGAATGCGGCGGACGACGACGAACGGCAGCAGAGTGCTGGATCGTGTTCGCGAATAATAGCCATCCGCATTCTTTCACCTGTTCTGGCCGGTATCCGGGCTAACAAGCATGATCGCTCTGCCTTCCCATGCGCATGCGCACAGTGGCTCGAAGGGCGATTGTCGATGAAGACGCTTGATTACCGTTGCGGGGGCAGCACACGTCAGCCTTGCGGCCTCGTGTTTCCCGTTTAACTGCGGACATGAACATGTTCGCGGGCACCAGAACTGCCGCCATTGTAAGGGCATGCGACTACCTGGGCAACCGCCATGTCGTGCGATAGGGACGCTAGTCTATAATCCAGCCCTTACTTCCCTTCGCCGCCATGTTCAGTCCCGACCAGATCCGCAATATAGAAGCCCAACTGACGAGTAGCGATGCGCGGACGCAGATCGTGCAGCTGGACGGCAGCAAAATCGTGGTCAAGCAGCCGGAAGCGCCGCTCAAACACTGGGGCTATCCGGTATTGAATGCACTCGCGCAGTTGCTGGGGCAGCCCATGCTGCGCGCCGTGCCGGCCCCGGGCGGACATGCCGCTCAAGGGATTGAGGTCGCGCGCTTACGTGCTCTATCAGAGGCCGGCGTGCCCGTGCCTGAAGTGTTGCATGTCTCCGAGCGCTGGTTTGCCTTGTCCTACCTCGGCGCACGTTCGGTCGATCAGCTGTTGCGCAACGACGCGCAGAACGGTCAACGCTATTGGGAAGACGGCCTGCAGGCGATACGCGATCTGCATCGCCTCGGCCAGACTGCGAGCCAATGCTTTGCGCGCAACATGATCTGGCAAGAGGGCAAGGTTAGCTTCATCGATTTCGAGGATGATCCGGTCAGCGTGATGCCGCTGGCTTCCGCGCAGGCCCGCGACTGGCTGCTGTTTCTGCATTCGACCGCCTTTACGCTGAAGTTCGGTGACAACGAAGCCTATGCCGAGTGCTTCTTGCACTACCTGCGGCAGGACGATGCAAAGGTGCGACAACAAGTAGAAAAGGCGGCGCGCACCTTCGGCTGGCTACGCTTCCTGCCGAAGCAGCGCAAACCGTGGGGACGCGATGTGATGTCGGCACAGCGTGCGGCCGATATCCTGCATCTGCTCAGTCAGCGCATGCGCACCGAAGGAATCGTCTAGGGTCACTGTACGTCGACGACCGTCACCGAGCCGTAAGCGATCGCATGCGCTTTCCGCGCTGCCGATAAAGCCAGCTCTTCCAAACCCATTTGCGGCGCCGACAGCAGGCGTACCGTCCCTGCGTGGCAGATCACGACCGCTTCACCTTCCTTGGCCGCCATCTCGTTGCGAAATGCCTGGAGGCGTTGCGCGACCTGCAGCACGCTCTCGCCGCCACCAGGACGATAGTGGATCAGATCCGCAGCCCAGGCATCAACTTCGACGCGCGGAATATCGCTCCACGGCTGCATCTCCCAGGTGCCGAAATGCATCTCTGCCAAACGCGGATCGCCAATCGGCGGACCGCTATCGAGTGCGGGCGCCAGCGCGGCAGCAAGATTCAGACATCGCTTCAAGGGGCTCGTATAAAGCGGCACCGCATGTGGCAGCACTGCAAGCAACTGCGCAAGCAAGCGGTCGTCGACGATGGCTGCAACTTCACTGCTGCCATAGCAGAGACCATCTGTTGCGACAGGACGAGGATGTCGAACCAGATGCAGACGCATCGCCGGTATCAGCGCGGCACTACCGCCAGCACGCCGAGATAGAAAGCGACTTCCGTGACCTGCTGTACGGCACCAAGACAGTCACCGGTATAGCCGCCGAGGCGGCGCCGGAAGAAACGCATCGCCCACCACCACATGCCGACAACAGGCAGCAGCCCAGCCGCAATGCCGTACCACGGCATTAGCTCGACCGCACCGAAAGACACGATGGGCAACAGCGTGATCAGCGCGGCGATCGTCAGATCGCGATCTTCGATGCCGAGCGCGACCGGTTTCGCCTTGCCACCCGCCTTCGCGTACTCCATGCAGCGAATCACGCCCAGCGCAGCGAGACGCGACAGGGGATGTGCAACCAGCAGCGCGGTGACAACGACCGGCGCCGGCAAGGCGGCAAGCGCCGCGCATTTGAGGCCCAGCATCATCACGATGCCGATCGCACCGAAGGCGCCAACACGCGAATCGGTCATGATTTCGAGCACTCGCTCTGGGGTCGTGCCACCGCCGAAGCCGTCGCAAGCATCGGCAAAGCCGTCTTCGTGGAAGGCGCCGGTCAATAGGATGCCCGCAATCGTCGACAGGAAGACTGCAACCAGTTGATTGGCAAAGATCAGAAAAGCCAGGCAATAGACGAGAATCGCGACGACGGCAACGACGATGCCAATGGCCGGAAAATAGCGGGAAGCCAGCTGCAGCCATCGCACGTCATAACCAACCCAGCGCGGAATCGGCAGGCGCGTATAGAACTGGAGCGCCGTGAAGAACAAACGCAGTTCCTGCATCGCGCGCGCACGCGGCGTGGTGTGAAGATGATCAAGTTCCATGATGAGCAAGAAAGTGAATGTTCAGGAGGATTTCTGACTGACTGCGGCCGACTCGAAAGTCGCCATCTCGCGCACGAAATTGACAGCCGCATGCAGCAAAGGCAGCGCCAGCGCACAACCCGTCCCTTCGCCCAAACGCAGGCCGAGGTTCAGTAAAGGCCGCGCGCCAAGGCGCGACAGCATCTGCCCATGTCCATGCTCGTTGGAACAATGGGAGAACACGCAGTAGTCGAGAATCGCCGGCTGCAATCGTGCTGCCACCATCAAAGCGCTGGTCACAATGAAGCCATCGATGAGCAAGACCATGCGCCGCTCGGCTGCGGCTAGCATGGCGCCCGCCATCATTGCGATTTCGAAGCCGCCGAACGTGGCGAGTACCTCCAGTGGAGATTGCATGGCATGGCGAGCCACGGCCTGCCGGACTACATGCTGTTTGTGCAGAATGCCTTCGGTGCTCAAGCCCGTGCCGGCCCCAGTGCACTGCTCGACCGGCAAACCTGTGATCGCATGCATGATCGCCGTCGCCGCCGTCGTATTGCCAATGCCCATCTCGCCGAAACCAAGCACGTTACCCGGCAAGGAAGCTGCGAGTTCGGCGCCATGCTGCATTGCCTGCGCGCATTGCGCGGCGCTCATCGCCGGCTGTTGCGCGAAGTTATGCGTACCACGAGCGACCTTGCGGTCGATCAAACCCTCGCGCGGGCCGAAGTCGTGATTGACGCCTGCATCGACGATATGCAGCGCACAGCCGTTCTGCCGCGCAAATACATTGATCGCTGCGCCACCGGCAAGAAAATTCTCGACCATTTGCCAAGTCACGCTTTGCGGATAGGCAGAGATGCCTTCCGCCGTCACGCCGTGGTCGCCGGCGAATACGATGATAGCCGGCTGCGAGAGACACAGGTCGGTCGTTTTCTGAATCAGACCGATCTGTTTCGCCAATACCTCAAGCAACCCGAGGCTTCCGGGCGGCTTGGTCTTGTTCGCGATCGCGGTATCGAGCGCTGCGGACAGCGCAGCATCGTCTATGGAAGGAATCTGCGGGATGTTCATCATGCGTGCCTCACACGGAGCGCCACGTTGAAGTGGCGAGACGGGAGACCGGGACGGGAAAGGCAGCAGTGTATGCGCGGGAATCTCTTGTCGTCAAACCAAGCTTATGCGCCGTACACGTTGGCAAACGGCGTTTGCAAACAATTGTTACGCTGGCACGCCTTTTAGAGAAACCGGCAAGTCATCTTTGCACTCTGTCATTTGAGTGTTGCCCGGCCCCCACCGCCACAGCCGATTTGCTAGGCGCACCCTACAATTCTCGGTATTATTGCCGTAGATAAATACAGCCATGCGACGCTGCCACGTAGCGCATGATGCACCACCACGAGGGGAAACATGAGCGGCGATTCAGACGAATTTGAAGCACTCTTTGACGAGATTTCCGCACAGCGCACAAATGTCTCCGCGCCGGTCGCGGCGACGCCGGCCGCAACCGAGCAGTCGATGGAAGCGCCAGTGCAAGCCGAGCCTGCCGCAGATGGCGAACAGGCAGATAGCGCCGACAAGCCGATGTTCGAACGCCTGGGCGGCATCGTGCGCCTGTTGCACGACTCGCTGCGTGAACTTGGCTACGACCGTTCGCTATCCAGCGTTGCTTCCGAGATCACCGATGCGCAAGGCCGTCTCGAACACGTCGCCTCGCTGACCGAACAAGCCGCCAACAAGGTATTGAACGCGATCGACGTCGGCATGCCCGAGCAGGATGCACTCTCCAAGCAAGCCAAGGACATGGAAACGCGCTGGGCGCAACTCTACGAAGGCAAGTTGAGCGTCGAGGAATTCAAGGTACTGGCAAACGATTCACGCCAGTTCAGTGCCAGAGTCAACGAAGTGACGGAACTGGAAAAGGCGCGCCTGCTTGAAATCATGATGGCGCAGGACTTCCAGGACATCACCGGTCAACTGATCAAGAAGATCGTCGCCATTACCAACAAGGCTGAAATGGAACTGGCGCAACTGCTGCGCGACAACGCCCCGGCCGAAGTGAAAGCCGCGCATGACAGCAAGCCTGTCGAATTGCTGAACGGTCCGTCCGCAGTTGGCGTCGCAATGGCGCAGGACGACGTCGACAGCCTCCTCGCCGATCTGGGGTTTTAAATGGACGACATGCTCAAGGAATTCGTCGTCGAAGCGCTGGAACTGGCGACGAATGTAGAAGAGCACCTGCTGTCGCTGGAACGCAATCCGGACGACCTGAACACGCTTAATGCGGTGTTCCGCTCGTTCCACACCATCAAGGGTGGCGCCGGCTTCATGAATCTCGGGCCGATGGTTTCTGCCTGCCATCTGACCGAAAACCTGTTCGATGCGCTGCGCAATGGCAAGGTGCCAGTCACGCCGATCGCGATCGAAGCCGCCTTGCAGGCCAGCGGCTTCGTCGCCGACCAACTGACCGAGCTGGCCAACGGCACCAGCGCGGATGCGCTGCCTGCCATGCCCGAATCGCTGGAAGCGATTTTGACGAGTGCAATCGAAGGCGATACTGCTGCAATAGCCGCTCCCGCAAGCGCTTCTGTCGCGACGGCCCCGGCCGTGACGTCCGCTGCCGCGCCGGCTGTTGATGAAAACGGCGTCGACTGGAACGCCTTGTATCTTGCGGTGGTACCAGGTGGCACGAGTGCTTCTGCGCCGGCCGCTGCCGCACCTACCGCATCTGCCGCTGTACCCGCCGCCGCTTCTGCCGCCAGTCCCGCTCCTGCTGCGCCAGCCAAGGGCTGGGACGGCGTTGATCGGCGTGCTGGCGGTGAAACAAAAGCAGCCGCCTCGGTCAAGGAAGACAGTATCCGCATTGACGCGATCAAGCTTGATACGCTGCTGGAGGTAGCCGGCGAATCGGTACAGGCAGCAAACCAGGCGGCCGTACTGGTGGAGAAACTCGCGCAGTTCCCGGTCGAAGGTCCGGCCGCTGCACTGATGGCGGCACTGCAGGAAACGCTGTCGCGCGCTTCGCGCTATTCCAGCGAATTGCAGCGCGCCACGCTGTCAACACGCATGCAACCCGTGGGCAAGCTGTTCCAGCGCTTCCCGCGCCTGGTGCGCGAGTTGGCGAAGGAATTGGGCAAGGATGTCGACCTGCAGATTGAAGGCGCGGAAACCGAAGTCGATCGCGTTGTGGTCGATAGCCTGTACGACCCGCTCGTGCACATGCTGCGCAATTCTCTGGATCACGGTATTGAAGACGCCGCCACGCGCGCAGCGAACGGCAAGCCGTCGAAGTCCTTGATCCTGCTGAAAGCCTGGCAGGAAGCCAGCAGCGTGATGATCGAGATTTCCGACGACGGCAAGGGCATGGACCCGCAGCAGCTGCGCGCGAAGGCCATTTCCAAGGGTCTGATTTCGGATGCTGCGCCGCTCACGCCGGAAGAATGTCTGCAACTGGTATTCCTTCCTGGCTTCTCGACCAAGGAAGTGGCGAACAGCGTGTCCGGCCGCGGCGTCGGCATGGACGTGGTGAAGACTGCCGTCGAAAAGCATCGCGGCGCCATCACCATCGATTCCAAGCTCGGCAGCGGCACGCGATTCTCGATCCGCCTGCCGATTGAACTATCGATCGTACCGACCATGCTGGTGCGCAGCGGCGATGCCGCACTTGCCTTGCCGATGGCGGTCGTGCAACGCGTAGTCGAGTTGCCGGATGACTTCGACGAAGTCGGCGGCGCGCCAGTATTGCGCGATCAGGGACGGCCGTTGCCGGTCCGTTCACTGGCCGGCGCGCTCGGGTACGAAGTCGGTATCGAAAAAGTCGGTATCGTGATCGCTGCGGCGCAGCCCTACATCGTTTCGGTCGGCGCAGTCGAAGGCACGGCTGATCTCGTCATCAAACCGATGACCGCCTTGTCCGTCACCGGCATTGCGGGTACCGCACGTTCTGCCGAAGGCGAACTGGTGCTGGTCCTCGGACTTTCCTTCCTGCTGGAAGGCTGCCGCCCTACCGCACGGCTTGCCGCATAAGCGCAACCTCTCCGCTTCTTCATACGCAGTAGAATGCCCTCGTTCACGAGGGCATTTTTTTGCCTGCCATTTGTTGCGCATGCTTGCCGGGAGAAACATGTCGTCCTGTCGCGATCAGATCGTCGGTATCCTGCTGGCTGCAGGAAAAGGATCGCGCTTCGATCCGCAGGGGCAGCGCAACAAGCTCCTGCAACGCATCGAGAACGGCAATACCGTAGCGGCATCTGCGGCCGCAGCAATGCTGTCGTCACTGGGAAAGGTAGTCGCCATCGTACGGCAGGATGGCGATGCACTCGCGGAGGAATTGCGCCAATGCGGCTGCACACTGCACGTGTGTGCGGAAGCGAGCGGCGGCATGGCGATTTCTATCGTTGCCGCTTTGCGCTGCACGCCCGATGCGGATGGCTGGATCATTGGACTCGGCGACATGCCTTATGTCGAAGCGGGAACGGTTGCAGCATTGGCAGATGCGCTGAGAGAAGGAGCCGATATCGCCGTACCGGTCTTTCAGGGCCAGCGCGGCAATCCGGTGGGCTTCAGCCGCCGGCATCTGCCCGCCCTATTACGCCTCGAAGGCGATCGCGGCGCGCGCGATCTGCTGCAATCCTGCCCGGTCACCGTTGTAGTAGTGGAGGACCGCGGCATCCTGCGCGACATCGATACCGCGCAGGATCTGCCTTACGCGAACTAGAACCGGCGGAGCTTATTCGTCCTTTGCGCCATCGATGCCGAGCTCGTGTATCTTGCGCGTGATCGTATTACGGCCGATGCCGAGGCGAATGGCTGCATCGTTCTTCCGGCCGTGCGTATGCTTCAACGCCGTCTTGATCAGGATCGATTCGAACTGTCGGCCTAACGCATCCATCACTTCCGGCTGCCCGGCTGCCAGCAGCGCTGCCGCTTCGGCTTCGAGCAAGCTGATCCAGCTCGCTCCTTCCGCCTGCGAGGGCGACGATGCCGTGCTGCCATTGAATGCCGGACGTTCGGCATCAGGATCGATCTGATACGCAGGCCTGCCGGACTGCGTGGCGGCGGGCACGGGTGCTGCGAAATCCCGTCCTTCCGTCAAATCTTGCGGCAAGTCTTTCGCTTCCACCGTCTGGCCCGGTGCCATCACCGTGATCCAGTTGCACAGATTCTCGAGTTGACGCACGTTGCCAGGCAGCTCTAGCCCGCTCAGGAACTGCATCGCACCTTCGGACATGCGCTTGACTTCGACACCAAGCTGACGCGCGCTTTGTGCGAGGAAATGACGCGTCAGTAGGGGAATGTCTTCACGTCGCTCGCGCAGGCTTGGCAGCCGCAGACGAATCACGTTCAAGCGATGGTACAAGTCCTCGCGAAACAAGCCTTCGCGCACACGCTGTTCGAGGTTCTGATGCGTGGCCGCGATCACGCGCACATCAGCTTTCAGCGGCTGATGGCCGCCGACTCGGTAGAAATGACCATCGGACAGCACGCGCAGCAAACGCGTCTGCAAATCGAACGGCATGTCGCCGATTTCGTCCAGGAACAGCGTGCCGCCTTCGGCCTGTTCGAAGCGGCCGCGGCGCATCGCCTGCGCGCCGGTAAAAGCGCCGCGCTCGTGGCCGAACAGTTCCGACTCCAGCAAGTCCTTCGGAATCGCGGCGGTATTCAGTGCGATGAAAGGCTGGGATGCGCGCGGACTATGCTTGTGCAATGCGCGCGCGACCAATTCCTTGCCGGTGCCGGATTCGCCGGTAATCAGCACGGTAACGTTCGATTGCGACAAGCGGCCGATCGCGCGGAATACATCCTGCATCGCGGGCGCCTGGCCGAGAATCTCCGGTGTATCTGCGGCGGCTTGCTCGACGCTGGTCTCGCGCAGGCTTTCTTCCAATGCGCGGCGAATCAACTCCACCGCCTTGTCGATATCGAACGGCTTGGCGAGATATTCAAATGCGCCGCCCTGGAATGCAGCGACTGCAGAATCGAGATCGGAAAAAGCGGTAATGATGATGACCGGCAGGCCCGGATGCTTGGCCTTCACGGCCTGCAGCAATTCCAGACCGGATTCTCCCGGCATGCGGATATCCGATACCAGCACTTGCGGCGCGCTGGTGCCGAGGGCTTCCATCGCATCGCGTGCATTTGAAAAACTTCTAGTGGCCAGGTTCTCGCGAGCCAAGGCCTTTTCCAGCACCCAGCGGATCGATTCGTCGTCGTCAACTATCCAGATCGGTTTCATATTGTTTTGTGTTTTCGCTTGGGCCTGCTTACTGCTTCGTTGTCATGGCAATGGAATCAGAATTCTGAAATCCGTGCATCCCGGTCGGCTTTCGCATTCGATCACGCCCAGATGCTGCTGCACGAAGGTCTGTGCCAGCGTCAATCCGAGCCCGCTGCCTCCCTCCCTGCCCGAGACCAGCGGATAGAAAATGCGGTCGCGTATATCGGATGGAATGCCGGGTCCGTTATCGATGATATGCAAGTCTAATGCCAAGCGATAACGTACCTTGGCCAGCGTGATCTGCCGCGCAATGCGCGTGCGGAAAATCAGCTCGGCATCGCCCGCCTTCATGCGTTCGTCCAGCACCTGGGCCGCATTGTGCGCAATGTTCAGCACAGCCTGGATCAACTGTTCCTTGTCGCCCCGGAATTCGGGAATCGACAGGTCATAGTCGCGCCGGATCTTCAGACCGGCCGGGAATTCGGCCACGATCAGGCTGCGCACGCGCTCGAATACTTCATGGATATTGACGTCGCCCACGATGTGCGGATGACGATGCGGCGCCAGCAGGCGATCTACCAGCGTCTGCAGACGATCGGCCTCCTTGATGATGACCTGTGTGTATTCGCGCAATTCCTTGAGATGACGCTCGGGAATTTCCAATTCCAGCAGCTGTGCGGCGCCGCGGATGCCGCCCAGAGGATTCTTGATTTCGTGCGCCAGATTGCGGATCAGCTCCTTGTTGGCCTGGCTTTGGTCAAGCAGACGCTCCTCGCGATCAAGCTTCAACTGCTGCAGGTTCTCGCGCAGCTCGATCAGCGCCGGCGTAGCGGGATTATCCAGTGCCGTCACCGTCACGTGGACTTGCAGCGGCTCGCGATTGGCACGTTCGAGGCTCAGGTCGAGGCGCTTGTCGGCGAACTGTTGCTCGCGCGCCTGCTGCAGCACTTGCTCC
>DATAHI010000302.1:0-7779 GCA_036263255.1 Oxalicibacterium sp.
CCATGCGTGCGCTTCTGCCTCCAGGCCGTAGGCGCGGTCCAGTTCGCGCAACAACTCCTTGCCAAAACGACGCGTGAGCCCTTTGCGCGGCAGTCGCCGCAATTGCCCGAGATGTGCGCAACCGATGCCCGAGAGCGTTTCCAGGTGCGCTTGAGCCGAGGCCAGCACCCATAGCGGCAGAGGATCGAGCAGTTGTGGCAAAGGATGGTGCGGTGAATAAGGCGGAGCCTCTTCGCCGGCTTGTGCACGTAGCCAGGCAGCGGTGGCCGTCGATGCGCAAGCCGTCTGCACCTGCAGGCCAAGTTCACGGATACCTGCCAGCAATTGCGTTGCCAGTGCATCGAAACCACGGAACAGACGCAAGCTGGGCGCGACTTCCATCAGGATGCCGGTATCACGCAGGCTCACATGCGGTGTGAAATGCAGGCACCACAGCGCAGCTTCCTTCAGTACGCGTGTCTCAGCAACTTCATCGCGAGCCAATACCAGTAATTCGCCAACCAATGCACGCGCATTGCTGTCGGACATGCCGGCCTGAATGCCGGCATCTTCTGCCGCGGGATTGCACCAGCCGACACGGCGTTGTTCGCATACGATGGCCGGCTGCTGCGCCGCCATGCCGCTCTCATGACTGGGTTGCGAGCGCAGCGCGGTGTCGAGCGGCAGTTGCGGCAAGTGCAGGGCGATCCACAGCATAGGACGGCGAATTGAAAGCAGGTCGGGTCATGGTGCGTTCCAGCGGTTTGACCAGCGGATGGGGAATAGCCAAAGGTAAAAGGATGGGCTGCAGATGGACCGGACCGCGGCGCTTGATGATTTCCACCGACAGGCGGCCGCCGACTGCCGGATGGCAGACAATGCGCAGCGGTGCAGGCGAGGATTGATATTGTTCGGCCAGCGGACGGAACACGAAACTCAGACCTTCGCCGCCAGCCGCTGCCAGTTGCAGGCGCCGCAAATGATCGGGACGGGCTTGCGGCAGCCAGCACAGCAGTGCGCCGAAGCTCGCGCTTTTCAGTGCCTGTTCGACCGCCCAGATGCGATCGGTCGGCTTCTCGGCTTCGATCAGGATCACATGCTTCAGATCGATGCCCAGCTCGGCCAGCGCGGCGGCAAAGGGGAGATGCGGCGGCGCCAGCAGGATCACGCTCCGGCCCGCTTGCGTGATCCGGGACAAGGTCGGCGCCAGTAGGCGCAGCTCTCCCACGCCCGGCTGTTCCAGCAACAGTTCGATCAGCACGGAAGCCGGCCAGCCGCCATTCGGCAATTCACGGTCCAATGCCTGGAAGCCGGACGTTGTCGTCATCGAGCGGGAAGCGCCCATCTGGTCGGCACGCCACACGGTATCGGGCAGGACGACAGGAGAGGAAAAGGGAAGAGCGGATGGAACTGCAGCCATGGAGCCTCCTGATAAGTACTGTATATACATACAGTATAAGAGGATTGGCCGGTTTTTGGCAGCCTGAAGATAAATAAAAAAGCCGCCCGAAGGCGGCTTTGCTTTTTACCAACGAAGCTTTACAGATTGGAAGCCAGCGCCTTCATCTGCGGTTTGTCGACCGGCTTGGTCAAGCTGGCCGGGGTCAGCATGTACATGTAGTCCTGCGAGATCCACTTGCCGGCAGACCAGTACGCCCAGCCTTTCCACACGTCGGCGTTCTTCGTCATGAAGTTCGTCATGTTCGTTCCCTCGGTCAGGCAGACAGAATTGTTGGCCCAGCCCATTTCGCCGATGAACAGCTTGTAGCGATTGGCACGTGCCCAATCGGTGGCGGCTTGCAGTACCACGTTGCCCTTGCCGGCGACGCAGGTCGAATGCGTGCCGGAGTAATCGCTGTCCAGGTACTGATGCATTTCAAAGGCGAAGTTGGGATCCTTGAAGCCGGTCCATGCCGCGGCGTTGCCGCTCTTTATCCAGCTGTGCGCACCCGTCCAGGAGGTGCCTGGAATCAGGATCAATTGCTGTGCACCGGCCTTGCGGATGCCGTACACGCCGTATTCGGCAACGGCACGCCACTGTTTCGCCGTCTGCTTGTTCGGCTCGTTCATCAGGCCAAACACGACATTGGGATAAGACTTGAATTCGGTTGCAACACGCTTCCAAAAATTGCCAAACTGACTGGCCGGTACGCCACCGGAAATGCCGAAGTACTTTTTGGTTTTCGTTGCGGAATCGTAGCGGCCGCCATACTCATGCGGATCCAGGATTACATACATGCCCTTGCTGGCCGCATAGTCGACAGTCGCACGAAGCATTTTCAGTTCAGTCTGGTTCAGCTCGCCCATGGCGACCGGCTGCAAGCGCGAACCGGAGAAGGGCAGGCGAAACGCAGTGAAACCTTTGCTTTTGTAATAGTCGATTTCGGCATTCGAGGGGTAGGTGTACTTGTAGCCAGGTTGCGCCGCGATATTGTTTGCATCGTATTCAGCGCCAGACAGATTGACGCCTTTCAATTTTGTGGAAGCGGTCGACATTGGCATCTTCGTTGCGGCCTGGGCATTTGCGGCACCAACAACAGTGCCTGCGATCAATGTTCCAGAAATAGCAAGATAACGGAAGATGTCATTCAAATTCATTAATTTAGTCTCCAAATGAAAGAAAATGCCGGAAAACCGACGGAAAGAATTCTATCAGGGAAGCCTAGGCGTATACGCTCTTCGTCACATTTGTTACAAATTTTATGTATACAAATTCACAATTGAAGTATTGACATTGTTTTCTATGAAACAAAAGCAGACGGGCTTGGTCATATCGAAAACGCGCAAGAGATATGTCTTGCATTGGCGCTTTCATTTATCGTCGATCGAGCACTTATGCCTGCTTCTACTTCTCTTTCTGTTTATCGTCAGCGCGTCCGCAGCGGCTTTACGCTGATCGAAATCATGGTGGTGGTCGTCATCATGGGCATCATGGCGGCGCTGGTGGTGCCCAAGCTGATGGGACGCACCGACGACGCCCGTATCACCGCGGCGAAACAGGACATCGCCACCATCATGCAGGCCCTGAAACTGTACCGGCTGGATAACCACCGTTATCCGACGACAGAGCAGGGCCTGAACGCACTGGTCAGCCGACCGCAAAGCGGGCCGGCGGCACCTGGATGGAAGGAAGGCGGCTATCTGGAACGGTTGCCGAAAGATCCCTGGGGTAATCCTTATCAATATCTTGCGCCTGGCGTGCATGGCGAAGTCGATGTCTTTTCCTATGGGGCCGACGGTCAGCCGGGCGGTGCGGGAAGCGATGCAGACATCGGGTCATGGCAACTATGAGCATGGCCTTGCCGCGGCTGCCGGTGCGGCAAGCGAACGGTTTTACCCTGATGGAATTGCTGCTGGTGATTGCCATTGCAGGCATCACCCTTGGCTTGGCATCGTTGTCGCTCGGACCAAATGATGCCCGCGTGCTGCAGGACGATGCGCGGCGGATCGCGGCATTGATGCAACTGGCGGGGGACGAGGCGATCCTGCGCAACCGCCCGATCCTGTTCGAAGCCGACGCACAGCGTTATCGCTTCCTGATTCGGCAGCAAGGCACATGGTCGCCGATGAGCGCCGATGACTTGTTGCGGGGACGAACATTTTCTCGTCCGCCGGTGGCGTTGCGCATGATGCCCGGCAGCAGCGGCAACGGCATGGTGCGCATCGTATTCGAGCCGCGGCCGATCGGCACGCCGTTCGCGCTGACGCTTTCTTCCAGTTCGGCCACGGCCGGCATACGTGCAAACGGACTCGGCCAATACACGGTGGACTGACATGGGCGAGCGCAGCATCAATGTCGATGGATTCACGCTGCTGGAGGTGCTGGTGGCGCTGGCGATCGTCGCCACGGCGCTCGGTGCCAGCCTGCGCGCGATCGGCAGCCTGACGCAGAACAGCGAAGCCTTACGGACATCGACGCTGGCAGCGTGGTCGGCGGAAAACCGGTTGGTGCAGATTCGACTGAATGGCAAGGCGCCGCCTTACGGCAGCAGTAGTTACGACTGCCCGCAGGCGAGCGTCCAGCTTGTCTGCACGGAACAGGTCAATCCCACCCCCAACGCGCATTTCACCCGTGTGACAGTTACCGTGCGCGAAGCCGGCCGTCCGCAGCGGGCGCTGGCCGATCTCAGCCATGTGGTGCCCAATGGCAGCTGAGCGCATTCACGGCTTTACTCTGGTGGAGATGCTGATTGCGATCGGCATTCTTGCCATGATTGCCGTGCTCGGCTGGCGCAGCATGGACGGCATGATCCGTTCGCGCGCTGCGCTGACGGACTCGATGCAGCAGCTGCGCGCCTTGCAGCGCAGCTTCGCGCAAATGCAGGAGGATTGCGCACAGTTGGCGACACCCGATGCAATCGGTACCGGCGCTCCGTTGCAGATCCAGCCCGACCGGCTGGCGCTGATCCGCAATGTCTTCACGCCCGATCAGCCGACGCGGCTGCAGGCGGTAGTGTGGTATGTCGCAGGCGGCGTGCTGAAGCGGCGCGTGTCGCCCGAGTCGCGAGACTTGCCGGCACTGAAGCAATTTCTGCAGCAATCGACAGGTGGTCTCGATCAAACCTTGCAGAGCGATGTGCATGCGATGGGATTGCGCGCCTGGAGCGCCGGCTGGCGTTCGCAAATAGGCGGTACCGCACCGACACGCGGCCTTGAAGTCACGCTGCAGCTGGGGCGCGGGGAAGGCACCGTACGGCGTCTGTTTTTGCTGGGGGCAGCATGAGACGGCACGAACAACGCGGCGTGGCAGTCGTTACCGCCTTGCTGATGACGGCACTGGCGGTCAGCATCGTCGCCGGTCTGTTCTGGCAGCAGCAGGTGCAGATTCGCCTGGTCGACAATCAACGCCTGCGCATGCAGGAAGAATGGCTGCTGCGCGACATGCTGGACTGGGCGCAGTGGGTGCTGATCCAGGACGACCGGCAATCCAGCATCGATTACGAAGGCGAAACCTGGTCGCGGCCGCTGAGCGGAATGCCGATCGCGTCCAATGTCGCGCAGGCCGTGCTGCGCGGCACGGTGAGCGATGCACAGGGGCGCTTCAACCTGAATAATTTAAGCGACGAAGGTCAGATCGATCCAATCGAAACCGCCACCTTTGCGCGTCTGCTGAGCGGGCAGAACATCGCTGCGCAGCTGGCGCAGGCCACCGCGCAAAGCATCGCGAATCTTCAACGCCGCAATACCTCGAATGCGAGGAATCCGCAGATGCGCCTGTGGCAGCTTGACGACCTGTTGTCGATTCCGGGTTACACCCCTGCGATGCTGCGGCGTCTGCGTGCCTTCGTCGTCGTGTTGCCCGAATCCACGCCCGTCAATGTCAACACCGCGCCGGCAGAAGTGATCGCCGCGCTGTATGGCATCGCGCTTCCGGAAGCCGCTGCGATCGTCGAGGAGCGTCGCCGCGCGTACTTTCGCGATGGCGCGGATTTCTCCAATCGCATGGAAAGGCGCAATCTGCCGCAAGCCGGCGGCCAGATCACCTTCAGCAGCCACTTCTTCGTGGTCGACAGCGAAATTCATTTCGGTCCCGCAGCCTTGCAGTCACAAGCGCTGATGCAGCGCGACAGCGGGCAGGTGCAGGTGCTTTGGCGTCGCAACGGAGATCTCTCATGAGCACGCTGATCGTCCGCCTGCCGCCGCGTGCCGCCGCAGATGAGGTGGAACATTGGGTGGATCTGCCATGTGCCTACACGCGCACCGATGGAAAGCTGACCTTCGGCGTGGAACCCTTGTCCGAGCTCGCCGGAGAAATTCTCGAAGCACGCCGCCTGGTGCTCATGATCGCCGCGAGCGACGTTACCGTGTTGCGCGTGAAGGTGCCGCCGATGTCCGAAGCACAGCTGCGACGTGCCTTGCCGAATCTGCTGGAAGATCGCCTGCTGTCGGAACCGGACGAATGCGTATTCGCGCCGTCGCCGATCGAAGACGGCATGTGCACGGTGGCGGTGATGCAGCGCAGCTGGCTGGAGCTGATCGCCCGCACCGTATCGAGCTATGGCGGCACTGCCGTGGTCGCGGTGCCGACGCAACTGTGTCTTGCGCCTGAAGCTGATGCGGTCGCCGTCGCGCTTTCGGTGGACGAACGCGACATCGCATTGCGACTCTCGCCGGACGAAGGCCTGGGCCTGCACCTGGCTTCCACCAAACCGCAGTCCGCAGCGCACGCGATGCAAGTGCTGGAATCGATCACGGCAATGTTGCCCACTGCACGGATCAGGCTCTACATCCCGAACTATCGTATCCCGGCCTACCGCGATGCGCTGGCGGCGTTCGGCGCCCGCGGCGAGATGGGAGCCGAACAAGCCGGCCGTATCGAATTGCGCGAAGACGGCTGGGCACATTGGATCAAGGGCACGGGCCGGGTGCAGATGAACCTGCTGGCCGACGCGCCGAATGCCGCCAGCGCGCGCCATAGCGACTGGCGTGCCCGCCGCTTGATTGCCGCTTTGTTGTTCGTCTTCATGCTGATCAACATCGCCGGATTGAACATCGAATGGTGGCGCATGCGGCGGGAGGCAACGCAGTTGCGGGCGGAAATGGTGCAAACCTATCGTAATGCGTTCCCGAATGAAACGGTGGTGGTCGATCCCTTGTTGCAGATGCAGCGGCATATCGCAGGAGGCAGCGTCGGCAATATGGCGCCGGACGATTTTCTGGCGCTACTGGCGCGTTTCGGCGCAGCGTGGAGCAGCGAAACCGGTTCACCGCCGGCTGGAGCGATCGCGCATCTGGCGTATCACGAACGCAGTCTCGTGGTCGGCCTGCAAAGCGGCAATGGAACGACGATGGAAAAGGTGATGCCGGCCTTGCGCGCGCACCGGCTCACCGCCACGCCAAATGGCCCGGACAGCTGGCAGATCAGGAACGCCTCATGACGATCAAGGATTCCGTCACGCGCGTGGGTGACGCCTGGAATGCGTTCTGGAAGGCGCGCAACCGGCGCGAACGCAGCATGCTGATGACGGCGGCAGCGGTATGCGCGTTCGGCTTGTTGTATGTGCTGCTGATCGATCCCGCAGTCACCGGTACGGCTTCGTTGAGCAAAAGCCTACCCTTGCTACGCCAGCAGGCGGCGCAGATGCGGCAGCTGGCCACGCAGATGTCGCAGCAGCCGCGGCAGGCGGTGCAGCAAACCGAAAGTGCACCGGCCCCGCCACTGGCGTCGACGCGCGAAGCATTCGTCGCTTCGCTGCGTGCAGCCGGCCTGAGCGCGAACGGTATTGATATCGACGAACGCGGTGTGCGTCTGCAGTTCGCTTCCGTGCCTTCAATCGGCCTGATCGCATGGCTGGAGCAGGCGCAAGCACAGCACTTTTTCGTGGCCGACGCACAGATCGACATGCTGTCGAACGACACAGCGAAGGCAAGCCTGACGCTGACAAAAACAGAAGAGGAGCAGCAATGAGGAATACAAGCCCAGTCGATGGCAATCGCCATCCGTTCGGGTGCCTGCCATGGTCACGGTTGTGCATGTTGTTATGCGCGTTGTGCTGGACAGCGGTCCCTGTATCAGGTCATGCGCAGGGCGGTGTGCCGCAAAGCGGCGTGAGCGACAAGGCGGGGCTGAATTTCGTCGGTGCCGACATCGAATCGGTGGTGTCTGCCGTGGGGCAGTACACCAACACCACCTTCATTCTCGATCCGCGTGTCAGAGGCACGATCAATCTGGTATCCGACGGCCCCGTCACGCGCGAGCAAGCCATGCGTCTGCTGACGTCGACACTGCGCCTGCAAGGATATGCAGTGGTACCGGGCGACGGCTTTTCCAAAATCGTTCCCGAAGCGGATGCCAAGCTG
>DATAHI010000303.1:0-7374 GCA_036263255.1 Oxalicibacterium sp.
CCCGGCTCAGGAATTCCGTTTCGGTCATGCTACACTCCAACACATTTTGTCAAACAGTGATTCTAATCGTGAAGTCCCGTTCTGGTTTAACACGCCGCTTTCTTCTGCTTGCGCTGATCGCCATGCTGGCGGCCTGCGGACAACGCGGCCCCCTGTACCTGCCCGATGCGCAAATGCCGCGTGGCAAGGCTGCGAAGCAGACCAAGGGCGTACCGACGCTGCCGCCAGCCAAAGCAGACGCAGCGCCAAACGACAAGACGCCGGACAATAACGAGTCGCGGGCCATTGTGCCCGTGACGCCATCCATCCCCAATTAAGCAAGCAACATGTCGCATTTCTCTCGCCAACAGGGCGTGCTATGCGTGGAAAACACGCCTTTGACGCGCATTGCCGAGCAGTTCGGCACGCCGACCTACGTGTATTCGAAAGCTGCACTCGTCGACAATTTTTCGGCGTATTCCGAGGCATGCAAGAAACACGGCCGTAACGAAGACAGCGCGCTGGTCTGCTATTCCGTCAAATCGAATTCCAATCTCGCCGTGCTGAACCTGCTGGGCAAGCTCGGCTCCGGCTTCGATATCGTCTCGGGCGGCGAATTGCTGCGCGTACTGGCCGCGGGCGGCTCGCCACGCAAGGTCATTTTTTCCGGCGTCGGCAAATCGCGCGAGGAAATGAAGCTCGCCCTGTCGCACGACATTTTGTGCTTCAACGTCGAATCGATCCCCGAATTGCATCGCCTGAACGAAGTAGCGGGCGAGATGGGCAAGCGCGCGCCAGTCTCGCTGCGCGTCAATCCGAACGTCGATGCGAAAACGCATCCCTATATTTCCACTGGCCTGAAGGACAACAAGTTCGGCGTCGCCTACGAAGACGCTTTGCCAACCTATCGTATCGCCGCCAAGCTGCCGAACATCGACGTGGTGGGAATCGATTGCCACATCGGCTCGCAGCTGCTAGACGATGCGCCTCTGCTGGAAGCGGTCGACAAATTGATCGAACTGATCGACACGCTGGCGGCTGAAGGTATTCACGTGCATCACCTGGATATCGGCGGCGGCATCGGCATCAACTACACGGGCGATCAGCCGGTGGCGGTCGGCGACTATCTGTCGCGGCTGTTCGCGAAAGTTGACGCATGGCGCGCGAAGTCGCACGGTGGCAAGGCGATCAAGGTCATGTTCGAGCCGGGCCGCTCTATCGTCGGCAATGCCGGTCTCTTGCTGACCGAAGTGCAATACATCAAGCACGGTGAAACGAAGAACTTCGCAATCGTGGATGCCGCGATGAACGATCTGATGCGTCCGGCGATGTATGAAGCGTGGCACGGCGTCGAGCAAGTCACGCAAGGCGCCGATCTCGCGCAGGTCTACGATGTGGTCGGTCCCGTGTGCGAATCCGGTGACTGGCTGGCGCGCTCGCGCGCTCTCTCCATTGCCGAGGGCGATCTGCTCGCCATCATGTCCGCCGGCGCCTATGGCATGACGATGTCTTCCAACTACAACACGCGCGGCCGTGCGGCCGAGGTCATGGTGGATGGCGATCGGGTGCACTTGATCCGCAAGCGCGAGGCAGTCGCCGACCTGTTCGCGCTCGAATCGCTGCTCCCTTAAAAGAAAAAGCAATGAAAAAAGGCGGATCTTGCATCCGCTTTTTTTTACGCTGCGTGCAGTAGTCCTCTTTCCTTACGGCGTTTCTTCAACGCCCACATTACCCGCAATAGAAGAAGCACCGCCACGATCGATCCGAAAATGAGGGGCTGCTCGAAATTGTGCTTGCCTGCCCTCATCCACCAGAAATGTAATATGCCCAACGGAGCGATCACGTAGATCAGCCGATGCAGCCATTGCCAGCGTTTCGCGCCCATCCGCTTCACCATGCCGTTGGTGCTGGTCACAGCAAGCGGAATCAGCAATACAAAAGCCGTAAAGCCGACCAGAATGAACGGGCGCTTGGCCACATCCTTCAGCATCTCCGGCACATCAAAGAAGTGATCGAACCAGAAGAAGGCCGTGAAATGCAGACTTGCATAAAAGAAGGCGAATAATCCCAGCATGCGGCGCAAGCGCACCAGCCAATTCCAACTGCTCAGCCGGCGCAATGGGGTAATGGCCAGCGTGATGCACAAGAAATACAGCGTCCAGTCGCCAGTACTCCAGGTGATGAACTCAATTGGGTTGGCACCGAGCTGACCGGCAAAGCCTCCCCACACCAGCCGAGCGAATGGCAATAAGGCGAGCGCAAAGACAAGCGCCTTGATGGCGGCAAGCTGCCGTGGGGCGGGATTGAATGCCATCGTCGCTTCAATAATATTTTTTGAGATCCATGCCGCTATACAGGGAAGCGACCTGGCTGTAGCCGTTGAACATCAAGGTCGGCCGCTTTTTCGAAAAGAATCCGTCCTCCCCGATACGCCGTTCGCTTGCCTGCGACCAGCGGGGATGATCCACCTGCGGATTGACGTTCGAATAGAAACCATATTCGTTCGGCGCCGCGACATTCCAGGCAGTGCGAGGCTGTTCACGTACAAAACGGATTTTCACGATCGATTTCGCGGACTTGAAGCCATACTTCCATGGCACCACAATCCGAACCGGCGCACCGTTCTGATTCGGCAGTACCTGACCGTACATGCCGAGCGTCAGCAAGGTCAGCGGATGCGCGGCTTCGTCGATGCGCAGGCCCTCGACATATGGCCAGTCAAGCACCGGCCTGCGCAGGCCGATCATTGCATCCTTGTCTTCCGTCGTGACAAATTCCACGAACTTCGCATTTGAAGTCGGTTCGACCTTCTTCATCAATTCTGAAAACGAATAGCCTTCCCATGGAATCACCATGGACCAGCCTTCGACGCAGCGCAATCGATAGATACGCTCTTCAATAGGTGCGAGTTTCATCAGCATATCGATGTCCAGCGTCATCGGTTTTTTGACTTCGCCTTCGATCGCAACTGTCCACGGACGCGTCTTCATTGCCGGGGCATAGCGCGCGGGCATAGACTTGTCGGTACCGAATTCGTAGTAATTGTTGTACGTCGTCGCATCCGAATACGAAGTCGGCTTGTCCAGCACGACGTAATTCGGATTGGGCTTGCCGCCGAGTTTTTGCAGCCCGGATCCCGATTCGGCGAAGGCATTGCGCGTCGCCATTTCAACGAGGCTACCGCCTGCAATCGAACCGACAGCCAGCTTGCGGATGAAGTCGCGACGCGATTCGAAGATGGCGCGCGGCGTGATTTCGGAAGAGAACGGAAGATCGATTCCATTCGGTGGACGCTTGATCAGCATGATGACTCCGATGTACGGGACGTAATGCTGATCAGACTACGCGGATTTTTACGAAGTTTCATTACATTAACGTAATGAAACTCCTGACAACATTCAGAGCTCGCCGTAGGAATGCAGCCCCGACAGAAACATGTTCACGCCGAGGAAAGCAAAGGTCGTGACCAGCAAGCCGATCAAGGCCCACCATGCAGCGACCTGTCCCCGCAAACCCTTCATCAGGCGCATATGCAGCCACGCAGCATAGTTAAGCCACACGATCAAGGCCCAAGTCTCTTTCGGGTCCCAGGACCAGTAGCCGCCCCACGCTTCCGCAGCCCACAGCGCGCCGAGAATGGTGGCGATGGTAAAAAAGGCAAAGCCGACCGCGATCGCCTTGTACATCACGTCATCCAGCACTTCCAGCGAAGGTAATCGATCGGCCAATACGCCACGCGACTTCAGCAAATACGCGACTGCCACCATGGCTGCGAGCGAAAAAGTGCCGTAGCCGATGAAGTTCGCCGGTACGTGAATTTTCATCCACCAGCTCTGCAATGCGGGCACCAGAGGCTGAATCTCGGCGGCGTCGCGCGACACCATGTACCACAGCAAGAAACCCACGGCCGCGCTGACGACCAGCAACACGAACGGGCCCAGCTGACGCGTCGCATACCTTTGTTCGTAGTACAGATAGAACAAGGACGTGATCATGCAAAATAGGATGAAGACTTCGTAGAGATTCGAAATGGGAATGTGACCGACGTCGGTGCCGATCAGGTAGGACTCGTACCAGCGCACCAGCATGCCGGTAAATCCCATGACGACCGCAGCCCAGCAAAGCTTGCTGCCGATCGCTCCGCCTGTTGGCGACTTCGTCAATAGGCCGCCCCAATAAAACAGCGTTGCCAGAACGAACAAGATGCTCATCCACAAAATGGCAGACTGGCTCGACAGAAAATACTTCAGCAAGAACTTCTGTTCCGCCGCGTCCAGCACGCCGCCATACAACGCGATGGCGGACAAGGCGAGCGCCGCCAGCAACGCCATCAGCCAGCGTACGGATTTCCAATGCCAGCCCAGCACCGCAAAGACTGGCGCCGCGAGCAGGAGAATGGCCTGCTCATAAATATCCATGTGATGCGCAAAGCGGTTCAGCGCGAACAGCGACCCTGCCAGCAACGCCACCCCGTACAACCAGTCGATGATGGACAGGCGTCTGAAGAAGCCGGTCGGCTGCGCGTAGATGTGGTCTTGCACGATATCCATAGATACTCCGATCCTCGATTCTTGCCGGCGGCAACAGTCGCCTGCCTGCTTATTCAGTATAGAGCCGAACGTTAATGCGCTTGCGGCAGCTGCTGCTTCAGCGCTTCGAATTCCTTTTCGAAATCCAGCGTCTTCCGCTGAGAACTCATCGCCATCATCGCGCGCGTGCCTTGCTGTTCCGGTTTGAGCCAGATCCACAAGCGGCGTTCGCGCACATAGAACATGGAGAACACGCCCAGCACGAGCAGCAAACAGCCGAGGTAGACGATCTTCTTGCCCGGCGAACGTGTCACCTGGAACACCGAGGCTTTCACCTCCTCGAATCCCTGTAACTGCAGGTATACCGGCGCACCGTAGAAGAAAGCATCAGAGAGCGTATTGGTTGCCAGTTGCAGGAAACGACTATGCTTGTCGTCCAGCGGCACCGCTTGCAATCCATCCTTCTCCCGCGCGATCTGCCACAAATCCCACAGGCTTCCGTTCAGGATTTTCATGAAGATTTCCGCAGCCTTTTCCTGCTCTTGCAACGGAATTTTTTCGAGGAATTGCGACACGGCGAGATAACCGCCTTGATGCCCGTCGCCCGCGAAGATCGTCAGGCCTTTCATCGCGGACAGCTTCAGCTGCGCCGACAGCGACGCCTTTTCCTGCCGTGGCGTGTCCGCCAGCGCACGTGCCGCATACCGTTGCGCCGCCTGTTCCCGCAGCGCGGGATTCATCAATGCCGCACGCAAGCGCATCCATTCCTGCACGGAATCGTTGTCGTCTGCCGGGATGCGCAAATAGCGGAAGGCTTCCGCCGGCGATTCACGCATGCCGCTCAGGAACACGTACGCGCCGTCAACCTGCACCGGCTGCATGTAATTGTTGTACTCGCGCGCCTGCCCGTTGCGGTCGCGCAGCTTGTATTGCACGCTCGGGCCCACGTTGCGCAGCAGCTTGCCATCTGACGATTTGGCTGCGGAGCCGAGGTGCTTTTCAAGGTCTTCCGACCATTTCTGTTTCAAGTTGACGGCGCGCACGTCCTGACCGTCACCCGCCATGTTTTCAACGTTGATCGCACGAAAACCAGACCATTCGACCGTGAAGTCCTGCGATGCATCGAGCGGCGTACTGTCGCCGACCTTGCCCTGCATGAGCCGCATCTTCTCGCTTGGCCCTTGCATCGGATAGGCGGCCAGCTTCAATTTGCTTCCGCCATCTTCAAAGCTGGACTGATAGACCGCAACACCGCGATAAATCAGTGGTTGGTTGACCTTAATGGTCGCGGGAAAGGTCTTGCCGTTTTCCCGGTCCACGATCACGACATCGCTGGCGAACAGCTTCGGCATGCCGGTCGAGTAATAATCGACAATGAAGCGCTTCAGCTGGATTGTGAATGGCAGGTCCTGGATCAAAACACCATCCGCTTGCGGAATGATCGCAGTGCTGCTCGCGCTTCCTTCCGGAATCAGCGTATTGCCGCGGAATGTCGGATTGCCGAGGCCCAACCGGTGCTCCGGCGCGATATCGGCAATCAAGCCGTCGCCGGAAAACGCGCTCTTGCCGAACAGGACCTTCTGTATCTGGATGGGCAGATTCGAATCGAGCAGGCCGCCGAGGCAAATGATGACGATGGATGCATGCGCAAAGATATAGCCCCATTTATTCGCTGCGCCTTGCTTCGCCGTGATCAGCGTTGCGCCATCCTTGTCGATGACGCGCGTCTTGTAGCCGAATGCCGCCAGGCGTGCCAGCAAGGGCGGAACCATTCCATCCCGCGATTGCGCTGCTTGCCATTCGAGCTTGTGATGAAAGTTGCGCAGCGACTGCTCGCGCACGTTGCTGCGCCAGCTGCGCATATCGCGCAACATCTTCGGCGCGTTGCGGATCAGACACAGCGAGGTGGAGACGACCAGGAAACCCATGATCATCAGGAACCACCACGTCGAATACACCGCGTAGAGATTCAGCTTGCCGAACACCTCGAACCAGAACGGACCGAATTGATTGACGTAGTTGCTCATCGGCTCGCCCTGCTTCAGCACCGTACCGATGATCGAGGCGACCGAAATCAGTGTCAGCAGGCTGATCGCAAAACGCATCGACGAAAGCAGTTCGATCGTATCCGCGATCCAACGGCGGCGTGTGTTGATTTCCCAGCCGCCTGTGCTGGTCTCGGTCGTCATTGCTTCGTCCACAACTTGCACGTCCATAAAGCGCACACATAAAAAAGGGGCAGCCGCGGCTACCCCTTGTTTCAGCCTTTGGTTTCTCTTACTTCAGGCCGGCCACATAGTCGGCGACCGCCTGGATTTCCTGATCCGACAGTCGGCTGGCAATCTTGTTCATTGGATCGCTGTTCTTGCGCGTGCCATCGCGGAAGGCCGTCAACTGCGCAGCAGTGTACTCCTGATGCTGACCCGCGATACGCGGATATTGCGCAGGAATGCCGTGTCCGTCCGCACTGTGGCAGGCGGCACAGGCCGGCACGTTCTTTTCAGCAATGCCGCCGCGGAAAATTTTCTTGCCCAGCTCAACCGTATCCTTGTTCTTCGCTGCGCCGGCCGACGGCTTCTGCTTGTCGAGATAGGCGGTCAGGTTGGCGATGTCCTGATCGTTCAGCGCCTTCGCGATCGGCATCATGACCGGGTTGTTGCGCGCGCCACTCTTGAAATCGTGCAGCTGCTTCGCGATGTAGGGAGCGGGCTGACCTGAAAGCTTCGGGTTCTGCGCGATAGTGGAATTGCCCCCGGCGCCGTGGCAGGCCAGGCAAGCAGTGACGTTGCGGGAAGCATCGCCTGCGGTGAACAATGTTTCACCTTTGGCAGGATCAGCTTTGACTGCAGGTTGGGCTGTGGGTTGA
>DATAHI010000304.1:0-4713 GCA_036263255.1 Oxalicibacterium sp.
ACGTGCCGCGCCTGCAGGACGTCGCCACGATGCTGAAGCTGCTGCTGCAGATGGGCGTGCGCGTCGAGCAGGATGGCGAAAAAGTGACGCTGAACGGCAGCGCGGTCGACAAGCTGGAAGCGCCGTATGAACTGGTGAAAACCATGCGCGCGTCGATTCTTGTGCTCGGTCCGTTGCTGTCACGCTTCGGCGAAGCAAAGGTCTCGCTGCCCGGCGGTTGCGCAATCGGTTCACGTCCTGTCGATCAGCACATCAAGGGTTTGCGCGCGATGGGCGCCGAAATCGAGATCGAAGGCGGCTACATTCATGCGAAGGCAAAGCGGCTGAAAGGCACGCGCATCGTGACCGACATGATCACGGTTACCGGCACCGAAAACCTGCTGATGGCCGCCACGCTGGCGGAAGGCGAGACCATCCTCGAAAACGCTGCGCGCGAACCGGAAGTAACCGACCTCGCGAACCTGCTGGTCGCAATGGGTGCGAAGATCGAAGGTATCGGTACCGACCGGCTAGTGATTCAGGGCGTTGATCAATTGCATGGCGCATCGCATACGGTGATTGCGGATCGCATCGAGACGGCGACCTTCCTGTGCGCAGTCGCCGCGACCGGCGGCGACGTAACGCTGCAAAATGCACGTACCGATATTCTCGACGTGGCGCTCGACAAGCTGCGCGAAGCCGGCGTCGTGGTCACAACTGGCGACGGCTGGATACGCGGTCAGATGGGAACGCGCCCTAAGGCGGTCAGCTTCCGCACCACCGAATATCCTGGTTTTCCGACCGACATGCAGGCGCAGTTCATGGCGATGAATTGCGTCGCCGAAGGCAGCAGCCGCGTGATCGAAACGATCTTCGAAAACCGTTTCATGCATGTGCAGGAGATGAATCGCCTCGGCGCATCGATTACTATCGAAGGTCACACCGCGATCATCAACGGCATCGATAAACTGAAGGGCGCACCGGTCATGGCGACCGATCTGCGTGCGTCGGCATCGCTGGTGATCGCCGCATTGGCGGCCGAAGGCGAAACCCTGATCGATCGCATCTATCATCTGGATCGCGGTTACGATCGCATGGAGAGCAAACTGTCCGCCGTCGGCGCAGACATACAGCGGGTGAAATGATGACAAACAATAATACGCAACTGACGCTGGCGCTGTCGAAGGGACGCATCTTCGAGGAAACCATGCCGCTGCTGGAAGCGGCCGGCATCACGGTCGCCGAGAACCCGGAAACCTCACGCAAGCTGATCCTGCCGACCAATGATCCGAACGTGCGCGTGATCGTCGTACGCGCGTCGGACGTGCCGACCTATGTGCAATACGGCGCTGCCGATTTTGGCGTCGCGGGACGCGATGTGCTGCTGGAACACGGCGGCGAAGGCCTGTATCAGCCGATCGACCTGAACATCGCAAAATGCCGAATGTCGGTCGCAGTACGCCAGGGTTTCGATTACGCCAGTGCGGTGCGCCAGGGTGCGCGTCTGCGCGTGGTGACCAAGTACGTGCAGACCGCGCGCGAGCACTTTGCGAGCAAAGGCGTGCACGTTGACCTGATCAAGCTGTACGGCTCGATGGAACTCGGTCCGTTGGTCGGCTTGGCGGATGCGATCGTCGATTTGGTCAGCACCGGTAGCACGCTGCGCGCAAACGATCTGGTTGAGGTCGAACAGATCATGAATATCTCATCGCGTCTGGTGGTCAACCAGGCCGCGCTGAAGCTGAAGCGCGAGCGTCTGCAACCGATCCTCGAGGCCTTCGAAAAGGCATCGGCGCAACGCGCCTAACAGAACTTACGTACGAACACCGGAAAACGCCATGAGCATCCATATCCGCCGATTCGATTCTACGCATCCCGATTTCAAATTGCAGTTGGCCGAAGTGCTGGCCTTTGAAGCCAGCGAGGATGAAGCGATCGATCGCGCTGCGGCGCGCATTCTCGAAGATGTGAAGAAGCGCGGTGACGCCGCCGTGCTGGAATATACGGAAAAATTCGATCAAGTGAAAGCAAGCTCGGTTGCAGCACTGGAGATCGGCCGCGACGCCCTGCAGGCAGCACTCGACAGTTTGCCACCGGCACGTCGTGCCGCGTTGCAGACTGCCGCCGATCGCGTGCGCGCCTATCACGAACGCCAGAAACAGGAGATCGGCTCTGCTGGTTTCAGCTACACCGAGGCCGATGGCACCGTGCTGGGCCAGAAAGTCACGCCGCTGGATCGCGTCGGCATCTATGTGCCGGGCGGCAAGGCCGCGTATCCATCTTCGGTGTTGATGAACGCGATTCCGGCCAAGGTCGCCGGTGTGCAGGAAGTCATCATGGTTGTTCCAACGCCCGGCGGCGTAAAGAACGAACTGGTGCTCGCAGCGGCCGCCATGTCGGGAGTCGATCGCGTGTTCACGATCGGCGGTGCGCAAGCCGTCGGCGCGCTGGCTTACGGCACGGCGACGATTCCGCAGGTCGATAAGATCGTCGGCCCCGGCAATGCCTATGTTGCTGCCGCCAAGCGCCGCGTGTTCGGCACGGTCGGTATCGACATGATCGCCGGTCCTTCCGAAATTCTCGTCGTGTGCGATGGCAGTACCGATCCGGACTGGATCGCGATGGATTTGTTTTCCCAGGCCGAGCACGATGAGCTGGCGCAATCGATTCTGGTGTGCCCGGATGCGGACTATCTCGACAAGGTCGCGCAAAGCGTCAATCGCCAGCTCGAAGCCATGCCGCGCAAGGAAGTGATTGCGACCTCGCTGACCAATCGCGGTGCCATGATCAAGGTGCGCGACATGGAGGAAGCCTGCGAGATCGCGAACTTGATTGCCGCCGAACACCTGGAAATCTCGGCGCAACATCCACAGCAGTGGGCCGACAAGATCCGCCATGCCGGCGCGATGTTCCTTGGGCGCTTCTCGTCTGAGTCGCTGGGCGACTACTGCGCCGGACCGAACCACGTGCTGCCGACTTCACGCACCGCACGCTTTTCGTCACCGCTGGGTGTCTACGATTTCCAGAAGCGCTCCAGCATGCTGTACGTCAGCGAGGCAGGCGCACAGACACTGGGCAAGGTCGCCGCCGAGCTTGCCTACGGCGAAGGCCTACAGGCGCACGCGCGTTCCGCCGAATATCGCCTGAAATGAGCAAGCCGAGATGAGCGACTGGCGCGACCGCGTTTTTTGCGAGGATGCGCTCGACGGTTTTGCGCGCATCCCCGATGGCGCGGTCGACCTGATCATCGCCGATCCGCCTTACGGCTTGGGCAAGGATTACGGCAACGACTCCGACAAGCTGGCGGCCGAGGCTTATCTGCAGTGGACCGAGCGCTGGATCGATGCTGCGCTACCCAAGCTGAAGCCGAACGGCAGCCTGTACATCTTCCTGACCTGGCGCTATTCGCCGGAAATCTTCGTCATGCTGAAAAAGCGCATGATGATGCTCAATGAAATCGTCTGGGACCGTCGCGTGCCTTCGATGGGCGGCAGCACACGGCGTTTCTCATCGGTACATGACACCATCGGATTTTTCGCGAAAGCCCGCGACTACTACTTCGATCTCGACGCGGTACGCATTCCCTACGATGCGGAGACGAAAAAGGCGCGCTCGCGTTCGATCTTCGTGGGCGCCAAGTGGCTGGAGATCGGCTATAACCCGAAGGACGTATGGAGCGTCTCCCGTCTGCATCGCGAACACCGCGAGCGCGCCGATCATCCGACGCAAAAGCCGCTGGAAATCGTGGAGCGCATGGTGAAAGCGTCATGCCCGGCGGGCGGCGTGGTGCTTGATCCATTCATGGGCAGCGGCACGACAGCGATCGCGGCGCGCCGTTGCGGACGGCATTTTGCCGGCTTCGAGCTGAATGCGGATTACTGCGAATTGATCGCACAGCGGCTGGCGGTGCTGACCGTGCAGGGCACGGATGTAGAAGCGCTGTCCGCTCCCGGAATTGCACAACGGGCGTGAACGCCGCATCGCGCTGTCTTTTCGACGGGGCGGGGCGGAAAATATGGGTAAAATGCCGACATGACCGAAAATTGCGGTTTTAAGCCACAACTCGCGCTCGCACTTCCGACGAATTATCTGACATACGCTGATTGCCGGCATTCTGCCGCAGATTTCTTACCCTGATTTTCATTCGACATGTCCACGTCCCGCACCGCCGAAGTCATTCGCAATACCAACGAAACGCAGATTCGCGTGGCGATCAATCTCGATGGCACCGGCAAGCAATCGCTGCAGACCGGCGTGCCCTTCCTCGACCACATGCTCGACCAGATCGCGCGCCACGGTCTGATCGACCTGGAGATTGAAGCCAAGGGCGATCTGCATATCGATGCGCATCACACGGTGGAAGATGTCGGTATCACGCTGGGGCAGGCATTTGCGAAGGCGATCGGCGACAAGAAAGGCATCCGCCGCTACGGCCATGCCTATGTGCCGCTGGACGAGGCGCTGTCGCGCGTGGTCATCGATTTTTCCGGCCGGCCTGGGCTCGAATTCCACGTGCCGTTCAAGCGTTCGATGATCGGCGCTTTCGATGTGGACCTGACCAGCGAATTCTTCCAGGGTTTCGTCAATCACGCGCTCGTCACGCTGCATATCGACAATCTGCGCGGCGACAATGCGCACCATCAGTGCGAGACCGTGTTCAAGGCTTTCGGACGCGCGCTGCGCATGGCAGCCGAACTCGATGCGCGTGCCGCCGGCACCATTCCCTCGACCAAG
>DATAHI010000305.1:0-4937 GCA_036263255.1 Oxalicibacterium sp.
CGTGACCGAGGAAGAAGCGCTGCGCCAGGGCACGCAATTCGCACGCGACTACATCGACGGGCGGCCGTTCGGCGGTGCGCCAACGAGCGACGAACAAGCCGGCACCACCGTCCGCTCCTGGAATCCCGGCGATCACGGCACCGATCGCGGCTAGCATTTTTCGCTGTACTTCCCGCCGTTGCAGCAGCCGGCGAAACATCGCCCTGTCCGGTAATATTGTCGGTCGTCAGATCGAGCTCGACGCATCAACAATATTCAAGGGAATCTATGGAATACATCAATCTCGGCCGTACCGGCATGAAGGTGTCCAAGCTGTGCCTCGGCTGCATGACCTATGGCGTACCGGACCGCGGTTTGCACGCATGGACGCTGGACGAGGAAAAAAGCCGGCCGCTGATCCGCCAGGCAGTGGAGCAGGGCATCAACTTCTTCGACACCGCCAACAGCTATTCCGATGGCACCAGCGAAGAAATCGTGGGGCGTGCGCTGAAGGATTTCGCCAAGCGCGATGAAGTCGTGATCGCTACCAAGGTGTTCTTCGCGCCGCAAGGCCAGCCGCTGCTCGGCGGCCTGTCGCGCAAGGCGATCATGACGGAGGTCGACAAGAGCCTGCGCCGCCTCGGTACCGACTACATCGACCTGTACCAGATCCATCGCTGGGATTACGCCACGCCGATCGAGGAAACGCTGGAAGCGCTGCACGATGTGGTGAAGGCCGGCAAGGTGCGTTATATCGGCGCATCGTCGATGGCAGCCTGGCAGTTCGCCAAAGCCTTGTATACGTCGGATCTGCACGGCTGGACACGCTTCGCGACCATGCAAAACCATCTGAACCTGCTGTACCGCGAAGAGGAACGCGAAATGCTGCCGCTGTGCGAAGCGGAAGGCGTGGGCGTGATCCCTTGGAGTCCGCTGGCGCGCGGCCGTCTGACGCGCGAGTGGAACAACAATACGCCGCGCATTGAAACGGACAATTACGGCAAGACGCTGTACGCGAACACCGGCGAGCTGGATCGCCCCATCGTCGAACGTGTGGCGCAGATTGCTGCGCAACGCGGCGTGCCGCGCGCACAAGTAGCGCTCGCATGGGTATTGCAGAAGTCGGCAGTGACCGCGCCGATCATCGGCGTATCAAAGCCGCAGCATCTAGAAGACGCGATCAGTGCCTTGTCGCTCAAGCTGAGCGCGGAAGAAATAAGGGCGCTGGAGGAACCGTATCAGCCGCGCGCGGTGGCAGGCTTCGAGTAATAGCTTACTGCGGCATGGCCAGCGTCGGCGCGCCCTGCAACGCGCGCACGTCGACCGGAATGTCGATGCGGAAGATGGTGCCGCGGTCACGCGTGCTTTCCACCACGATGCTGCCGCTGTGGCTTTCCGCGACGCCGCGCACATAAGGCAGGCCGATGCCCCAGCCGCGGGCATCGCCTCTCTTGGCCGATGCCGCCCGGCGGAAAATCTGGAAAATTTCTTCCTGCTCCTCCGGCGGGATCGGTTCGCCTTCGTTATGCACCGATAGCATCAGCCGGCCGCAGGTTTCCTCGATCGTGATGTTGACCAGCGTATCCGGATAGCTGTATTTCACCGCATTGCTCAGCACGTTTTCCAGCGCGCGCTTCACCGCCTCTCTGTCCCACCAACCGATCACCGAACCGCCGTGCACGCGAAAGCGCGGGCCGTGACGCAGCGTGCATTCCTCGCAGACTTCGCAGATGACCTGCAGCATGTCGAAGCCGCGCAGGTTCAGCTGCAGGCGTTCGCCGCTCTCGACCAGCATCGAGTCGAGCAGCGTCTGGATCATTTCGTCCATGCGTGTCAGATTGGCGACGATTTTTGCCGCGAGCTCTCGACTCCTGGCAGGATCGTCGATGCGTTGCAGCAGCTCGGCGGTCACTCTCGCCGCATGGAGAGGATTGCGCAGATCGTGCGTCAGTGCGGCAGAATACCGTTCGCGCAGCGCCGCGCGCACCAGCGAGAATGTATTGACCGCTTCCTTCAGCGCCAGATCGATCGCGCTGTGGATGATCGAGGATTCGCGATGCGTCAGCGCGACGGCGTTCGCCTGCAGCACGTCGAATACGGTGTCGCGGAACAACTGGAATTCCGTGATGACGGCGACCGGGTCGTAGCAGGTCAGCCGCGCGCGTTCTCCGCCATGTTCGTGCGCAATCGGGATGGAATCGGTTGGGAGCGGATAGTCGGGCGTCAGCGAGCGCGCGATGTTTTCGTAGAACGCAGGAATCGAGTCGATCAGGATCGGCGAGCGGACTGACTTTGCAGGAGCAATCGTCGCACGCAGCTTTTGCACCCATTGCTGCAAGACGGTATCGCGAACGGCAAGCATCTGCCTGGACACTTCGGACAGCGTCCCTGCATCCAGGTCTTGCTGGTTCACGCTATTCACACCGCCCCCCGGACATCTTTTCCCGAAGTTTTATTAAAAAGCTCTCCCAGCCTTCAATAATAGGCAGTGCACACTGAGTCGAACGTTAAAGATTGAAAAATGTGCGCGCAGTACAGGTCGGCGCGGCAAAAGCGAGACAGTTCGTGCGCGCTTCGATTCCTGGCGGCAATGAAGCGATGACGACGGAAGCGCACACTGCTCTTGTTGAGAAATTGGGCGTGCAGATCGGCCATATCCTGCCGCCGTTCTTCGTAATCTTGTCGATGCGGCCGTTCAAGTTGTGAACGCAGAGCAATGAATAACGCCGATTAAGCCGGCATTCTTTCCTCGATGTCCTTCACCATCTGCAGGTGCCTGCTGAGCATCTTTTCTCCTTTTTCGGCGAGCGTGCGTATGTCGCGATCCTTTTCCCGCGCGGCGCATTGACGAAAGACGTTCAGCTGATCTTCGTGATCCTTCAGATTCTGTTCCAGGAATCGGCGGTCGAAATCCTGATCCGGCGCATGCCAAATCCCGTCGATGACCGCTATGTTTTCCTCGCTTAGTTCCAGTACGGCATCGATCTTCTTCTTTTGCGCGATCTGTTCCATTTCCAGGCCGAGCTGGCCATGCTCCTCGATCATCGTTTCTGCCAGGGACAGCACCTCTTCGCTGTGCGACTTCTTGAGCGCGACCATGCACAATTCCATTTCGGCCACGGTGTCCTGCATGGCCTTCAGCAGAAAGGCGTTGCGTTCGTCGTCGCTGCCTTGCGCATGCTTATGGATCTTCACCGGATTTTGGTTTGCCATTACATCCTCACTGGAATGAAACCGAGAGCCTTGTGACACACAAATCGCGATGAGGTTCGTCAGGTTCGGACAAGAACGATGGAGCTCGACAGCGCTATCGCGTGACTTCTCCGTCCCGGCATTGTGTGATTTCGTACGGAGCTGCACCCGGTTCTTCGATTTACTCTGATCGTCTGAAAGAGAGAGGCGATCATGAGTACGAACCCTGCCGTGCTGCATCACCGTGTTGCGAAGAAGCGCGTATTGATTGGAACGACGGCAGCGACGCTGGCAGTCGGCGCTTTCTTTGCGAAGAAGAAATACGATCGTGTGCATCCGAAGCACAAACACGAGGTCGATGCGGCGAAGAATGAAGCGGTTGCTTCTTCGGTGCAGCCATCCGACAAGCGACAGCTCATCGATTTGCTGAAGGTGACGCTTCCCTTGATTCTTGCGTTTCAGGCAGAGCGGGTAGAGCGGGTAGAGCGGATGGAGCGGATGGAGCGGATGCGGGCGGAGCAAGAAACGCCGCACAAGGAAGCGGCACCCTTGCACGAAGCAGTCTCTTCGCCGCAACAATATGTAAGGGATGCGGCGGCAGGCGCCAGTCTGGTTGCAGCGCGCATTGCCCCCGGTACGCGATGGCAGCAGGGCTGGCGCATGGTGAAGGCAAGTGTCAATGCATGGATCGACGATTTCGCGCCGAGCATGGGGGCTGCGATCGCGTACTACACCATCTTCTCGATCGCACCCATGCTGGTGATTGCGATCGCCGTGGCGGGCATGCTCTTCGGGCAGGAAGCGGCACAGGGTGAAATCGTGAATCAGCTGCGGGGGCTGCTCGGTACTGAAGGCGCGGTTGCGGTGCAAGGGCTGCTCAAATCGGCGAACGAACCGACCGGCGGCATCATCGCCACGGTCCTGAGTGTGATCACGCTGGCGATCGGTGCAACCGCGGTCTTTGCCGAATTGCAAAGCGCGCTCGACCGCATCTGGCGCGTGCCGGCTGCGGCAAAGGCGGGCGGCATCTGGAATCTGATTCGCACACGGCTGCTGTCTTTCGGTTTCGTGCTCGGCCTCGGTTTTCTGCTGATCGTTTCGCTCGTAGTCAGCGCGGCTTTGTCGGCGCTCGGCAACTGGTGGGACGGCTGGTTCGAAGGGTGGGAAATCGTGCTGCAGACGCTGAATTTTGTGGTGTCGATCGTCGTCTTCACCTGCATGTTTGCGTTCATCTACAAGTTCATGCCGCGCGTGAGCTTGTCATGGCATGACGTGTGGATAGGCGCCATTTCCACAACGCTGCTGTTCACCGCCGGCAAATTCCTGATTGGCCTGTATCTCGGCAAGAGCGGCATGAGTTCAGGTTTCGGCGCGACCGGTTCGATCGTCTTGCTGCTCGCGTGGGTGTATTACTCGGCACAGATCTTCCTGCTCGGCGCGGAGTTCACGTGGATTTATGCAAACAACTACGGATCGCGCGCGACAAAGCCTGCGGCGTGATGCACTTTCTTCATCGCGTCTGCTGCGCGCGTCATGTCTTTCCTGTGAACGCTGAAGAGTAGCGGAAAGCGGAACGAAAAGTACGATGTCATCGTTCGAAAAATAAGCGAATGAAAAGCTTGCTTCCGCGCGGGTTAAGGCGCACAATCGGCTCGTGGTTGGGTTCGCCTGATCACACGGTTTTGCACTTCCCACTATAGGGCTGGCGAAATCGACATCGGCCTGCCTCCTTATCGGATGCGGGCTTTTTTATTTTCTGCGGGCGA
>DATAHI010000306.1:0-1846 GCA_036263255.1 Oxalicibacterium sp.
AGCACTGGCGTGCCGCAGGCCATGGCTTCGATCATCACCAGGCCGAACGGCTCCGGCCAGTCGATCGGTACCAGAAGGCCGATCGCACCGCTGAGGAATTCGGATTTCTCGTTGTCGCCGATCTCGCCGATAAATTCGACCAGCGGACTTGCCTTGATCATCGGAGCGATCAATTCGTCGTAATATTCCTGGTCGGCGCGGTCGACCTTGGCCGCGATCTTGAGCGGAATGCCGCATCGCGTCGCGATCCGGATGGCGCGGTCCACGCCCTTTTCCGGCGCAATGCGCCCGAGCACCGCAAGATAGGATGGTGTCACCGGACGCGGAGACAGCAGATTTTCCGGCAGTCCATGGTGGATGGTGCGCACCCAGTTGGCCTTCGGCACCGGACGGCGCTGCGCGTCGGAGATCGAAATCACGGGAACCTTGGAGAAGGTATTGAACACCGGCTGGTGCTCCGGCAGGTCGAGCCGGCCGTGCAGGGTAGTCAGGAAAGGCGTTGGCTGCCGGTAGAATAGCGAGAATGGATAGTAGTCGAGATGAAAGTGCAGAAAATCGAACTCTTCATCGTCGCATTTTTGCCGCACACGCTCCAACATCACCATGTGCAGCGCATTGGGATCCCGAACTGAACCGTCTAAGCGCAGCGCTTTGGGCCACGTTGCGTCGAGTTTTGCGGAAGTGCGTGAATCGCCGCTGGCGAACAGCGTCACGTCATGTCCTAGTGCTACAAGTTCCTCGGTAAGCCAGTGCACCACCCGCTCGGTGCCGCCGTACAATTTGGGGGGGACAGCCTCCGTCAGCGGGGCGACCTGCGCGATGCGCATATTAGCATCTCCTGTTTGGAATGTTGGTTGAACGTAGCCCTCAGCCCCTGATCGACACCGCGTGTCATAGCGGGAACGTTCCCGTATCTGCGAAGTTCCCTAAGTCAGCTCATCTTGCTTCCTCCACACGGCTGTCTTGCTGATGCCATGTCACACCAACAAATTTACGACTGTCTCGATGCTGCAGAATTGTTGCGCGGTGATGGCCACGCGCACGAAAACGCGAAGCGGCATTCTTCACGTCATCGTGTGCGATACGCGATAGGGATTTCCGTTCACTCTCAACAGGTTTGCTGAACTCATGGACACTCTTTCTGGATATGCGCGGCATCCGTTTTCATTCGTTCTGCGCTATCTGCGTAAGCGTCGGGCGGCCCATGTCGTAATTGTGTCTGCTGTCGTGGCAGCAGTTGCCTGTTCAGTGGGCACGCAATACGGCGTGAAGAACCTTGTCGACAGCCTGACCGCCGGTTCATCGCACGCGAATGGCGTATGGCTGGCATTCGGTTTTCTCATGTTTCTCATTGCAGCCGACAATCTGCTGTGGCGGGTCGCAAGTTGGACAGCAAGCTTCACCTTTGTCGGCGTCACCGGTGATCTCCGCCGCGATATGTTCCGTCATCTCACCGGGCACGCCCCCAGCTATTTCTCCGATCGTTTGCCGGGCATGCTGACCAGTCGCATCACGGCAACATCCAATGCGGTGTTCACGGTCGAGAACATGTTCGTCTGGAATGTGTTGCCGCCCTGCATCGCGACCGTTTCGGCGATCCTTCTGATTGGCACAGTCAGCCTGGCGATGTCCGCGGGGCTGATCGTGATTGCGGGTATCATGCTGATGGCGATGTTCCGCCTCGCGGCGGCGGGCAAGCCGCTGCATGACGACTTCGCCGACAAGGCGGCGGCGGTGGACGGCGAGATGGTTGATGTCATCAGCAATCTGCCGCTGGTTCGTGCCTTCTGCGGTCTCAGCTATGAACATGACCGCTTCGACGCCACCGTCGAACGGGAACTCGACG
>DATAHI010000307.1:0-1651 GCA_036263255.1 Oxalicibacterium sp.
TGATGTGCTCGATGACGGCTTCTTCGATGTCCTTGTGCTGCATTTCCGGCGCGTGCTGCGTCGACAGCACAATGGTGTCGATCGAGACAGGCTTCCCGTCGACGTAGCGCAGCGTGACTTGCGATTTGGCATCTGGGCGCAGCCACGGCAAGCGACCATCCTTGCGCAATTCCGACTGGCGTTCGACGATGCGATGCGCGTAGTGAATCGCAGCCGGCATCAGTTCCGGCGTTTCGTTACAGGCGTAACCGAACATCAGGCCCTGGTCGCCAGCGCCTTGGTCGAGATCGATGCCCTTGCCTTCGTCGACGCCTTGCGCGATATCCGGCGACTGCTTGTCGTAGGCGACCAGCACTGCGCAGCTCTTATGGTCGATGCCGAAGTCGGCATTGTCATAGCCGATGCGCTTGATGGTATCGCGCGCGACATTGATGTAGTCGACGTTCGCAGTCGTCGTGATCTCGCCGGCCAGCACAACGAGGCCGGTGTTGCACAGCGTTTCGGCAGCGACGCGCGCTTTCGGATCCTGTGCGAGGATCGCATCGAGAATGGCGTCGGAGATTTGATCGGCCACCTTGTCTGGATGGCCTTCGGAGACGGATTCGGAGGTAAACAGATATTCGTTTGCCATTGCAGGACTCCCTTTCGTTCAGTCGGTTATATGTCGCGGCCAACTTAGGCGAGCCTGCGACGCTTTAGCGAGATTTGTAGACCGCCTCGCAAGTTGTCATTAACTCGGCGGGTGAAAAAACTTGTGCTATTTTACGCGTCTTGAAAAAATCGGCAACGCCTCTTCCTTTCGTCAACATCAAGCGGCGCGTCCTGTTGCAGTCGTTTTCCTCAGACCGTTATTGCAGGCTCGTCATTCCATGCTCGTTTTCTTCTTCCGCTTGCTGTCGCTGCTACCGCTGCCCGTGCTGCACGCGCTCGGCGTTGCGCTCGGCTGGCTAGTGTACGCAAGCACGCCCGGCTACCGGCGCCGCATGAAAGAAAACATGGCGCGTGCCGGCTTTTCGCAGCATCTGCATGCGGCAGTCGGCGAAGCGGGCAAGAGCTTCCTTGAACTGCCGTTCCTGTGGTGCGCATCTTCCGAACGCCTGCTGAAAAAAACCTCGCTGGAAAACTGGCCCGCCGCGCAGGCGATCATGGACCGCGGGCAAGGGACGATTTTTCTGACGCCGCACCTGGGCTGCTTCGAGATGCTGGCGCAGGAGGCGGGAACGCGCATGCAGCTCGCCGTGCTGTATCGGCCGCCGAAGCAGGCAGCCTTGCGCCCGCTGGTCGAACAGGCACGCGCACGCAATCGGCTGACGCTGGCGCCGGCCAGTCTGTCGGGCGTTCGGCAGTTGCTGAAGATACTGAAGCAGAAAGGTTCGATCGGTCTGCTGCCGGATCAGGTGCCGCAATTCGGCGAAGGCGTGTGGGCCGATTTCTTCGGTCGTCCTGCCTATACGATGACGCTACCCGGAAAAATGCACGAGATGACCGGCGCACCCATCGTGCTCGCCTTTGCCGAACGCCTGCCGCGCGGCAAGGGATATCGCTCGCGCTTCATTCCACTTGAACTCGCCACGGGCCTGTCGCCGGAACAACAGGCGCGCGCAATCAATGCGGCAATGGAAGAAGTGATCGCACAATGCCCGGCGCAATA
>DATAHI010000308.1:0-3313 GCA_036263255.1 Oxalicibacterium sp.
TCCGCTCGCGATTTTCATGCGGGCCAGTTCCAGGCTCGACATGATGCCGCCCAGCAGATTGTTGAAGTCGTGCGCCAGGCCGCCGGTCAGCTGGCCCACCGCTTCCATCTTCTGCGCATGACGCAAGGCTTCCTCCGAAGCCATCAGCTGCTGCGTGCGCGCGGCGACTTCCGCTTCCAGCGTTTCATTGATCTGGCGCAGACGCGCTTCACTGCGCAGGCGCTCGCTCGCCGTCCGAGTGCGCTCTGCGGCTTCGCTGATCAACGCGACTTCGCCATCCGTCCATCGTCGCGGCTGTGAATGGTGCACCAGCAGTACGGCCACCAGTTTTCCCTGTTCCAGCACCGGCACGTTGACCACCGCTTCCACACCGAGACTTCTGAACGAGTGTGCGTCGCGCATCGTGCGCGGATCGGTGCCCACATCATGAATCACCACGCAGCGCCCTAGCTTCAGGTCGTCGATGTAGCTGCCGAACTCGCGAAACTTGTACAGCATGTCGGACAGGCTCTGCATGCCTGGCGCAGTCCAGTCGCGCTCCACATATACCGTTTCCAGTTCGGGATCGATGGCGCCATAGCCGACACGATTGGTACGCAAGGTCTCGCCGAGGATTTGCGAGGCGGCGAAGATCAGATCCTGCGGCCGATCCATGCTGCGAATGGCGTCCGTCAGCCGAATCAGCGCATCGGTGCGCAATTTTTCCTGGTGGCGGTCGGTGACGTCGCGCGTGGTGCCGGCCACCGCTTCCACGCTGCCATCCGAACCGAACACCGGGAAAAAGATGTAATCGTAGACGCGCCGCCCGAACGTTCCTTCGAAGGGCACCTCGCCGCGAATCGATTTTCCGGTCGCCTTCACCAGTTCGATTTCGCGGTCGTGCATGGCGGCGTGCCACGGCTCGTAGCCCAGCTCCAGGCAATTCTTGCCGATCGCCTCGTCCCAGGTCTTGCCCCAGGTTTTCAGCAGCACTTCATTCGCATACGAGAAACGATGGTCCAGATCGAACACGTACGCGAAGTCCGGCGAATTGGAAAAGAAGGTTTCGTACAGACGGCGGCGGCGTTCCGATTCCGCGGACAACTCGGCCAAGGCTTGCGACGTCAGCTTTTGTTCGTTGATATCCGTCGAGGTGCCGAACCAGCGCAATACATTGCCGGCAGCGGCATCCCGCCGCGCTTCGGCCAGCGCCAGAAACCAGCGATATTCGCCGCTGATCGAGCGGATGCGATGCTCGCAGAAGAAGCGTTCGCCGGTGCTCTTGCTGTGTTGCCACGCGGCATTCGTGTGCGCCTGGTCGTCGGGATGCAGGTATTCGGCGATCACCTCGCCCAGATCGATCAACCCGTGCGTGGCGCCGGTATACGCCGGCCATTGCTGGTTGAAGTACTCGAGCTTGCCGGTCTGATCCGTGATCCAGATGATCTGCGGAATGGCGTTCGTCATCAGGCGGAACTGCGTCTCGCTCTTGCGCAGCCGCTCTTCGGTTTCCACGCGCGCGGTGGCATCGCGAAAGTAGACCGACATCCCGGCTTCGGCCGGATAGCAATTCACCTCGTACCAGCGCCGATGATCGGGGTAATACGAGAGACAGTACTCCGGCGCCTTCTCGCTCATGACGCGCCGGTACACTGCTTCGAATTCCGTGCCGTTCAGGCCGGGGTATTCCTCCCAGATCGATTTCCCGAGCAAATCTTCTGCACACCGGTCGAGAACGATGCTCGCCTGGCGATTCACATAAGTGAAGCGCCAGGCGGAATCCACGGAAAAGAACCCGTCGGTAATGCTTTCGAGGATGGCTTCAGCGCTGCCAAGCGATGTCTTGTAGTCCGGCATGAATGGCCGCCTAGGCCCAAAAGGGAAACATGAGATTCTAGCCGAGACGGTCTTTCCGACCGCCAGGATGCGAAAGCACTTGGACAAGGACCGCCCTGAAGAAGTTTTTGCGAGGGAAGCGCGGCCGGTTTACGCAGAGAGAGCTACGGTAAAATGCCCCCTTCCCATGTCGCGTCGTGAGCGCACAAAACAACACAGCATCCATGAGCAACGATTCCAAAAACAGCAGCACCACGGATCATTCGGCCAACCCGGCCGGTTCCAACTTCCTGCGCGGCATCATCGACAGCGATCTCGCCGAGGGCAAGCACGCCAACCGCACCGACAAGAACGGCAATCCGCTGCCGCAGGTCGTCACCCGCTTCCCGCCCGAGCCCAACGGTTACCTGCACATCGGCCATGCCAAATCGATCTGCCTGAACTTCGGCCTCGCACGCGACTTCAACGGCCGCTGCACGATGCGCTTCGACGACACCAATCCGACCAAGGAAGAACAGGAATACGTCGATACCATTCTCGACAGCGTCAAATGGCTGGGCTTCGACTGGAAAGATGCCAGCGGCGAGCACCTCTACTTCGCCAGCGATTACTTCGACCAGATGTATACGATGGCCGAATACCTGATCACCGCCGGCCACGCCTATGTGGATAGCCAGTCCGCCGACGACATGGCAAAGAACCGCGGCAGCTTCAGCGAGCCGGGCAAGAACTCGCCCTTCCGCGATCGTCCTGTCGAAGAATCGCTGAACCTGTTCCACCGGATGAAGGCCGGCGAGTTCAAGGACGGCGAACACATCCTGCGCGCCAAGATCGACATGGCCTCGCCCAACATGAACATGCGCGACCCGGCGATCTACCGCATCCGCCACGCGCACCACCACCGCACCGGCGACAAATGGTGCGTGTACCCGATGTACGACTTCGCGCACCCGATCGAAGACGCGATCGAAAACGTCACGCACTCGATCTGCACGCTGGAGTTCCAGGACCACCGTCCGTTCTACGACTGGGTGCTGGAGCATCTGGCCGAAGGCGGCTTCTTCAAGAAGCCGCTGCCGTATCAATACGAGTTCGCGCGCCTCAATCTCACGTACGCGATCACCAGCAAGCGCAAGCTGCTGCAACTGGTCGAAGAAAAGATCGTGGACGGCTGGGACGACCCACGCATGCCCACCATCGTCGGCATCCGCCGCCGCGGTTACACACCGGAATCGATTCAACTCTTCGCCGAACGCATCGGCGTGGCAAAAGCCGATAGCTGGATCGACATGAGCATTCTCGAAGGCGCGCTGCGCGACGACCTCGACGAAAAAGCGCCACGCGCCACCGCCGTGCTGCGCCCGCTCAAACTCATCATCGACAATTTCCCCGAAGGCGAAACGGTCGAATGCAGCGCGCCAGTCCACCCGCATCATCCGGAACGCGGCAACCGCACATTCCCGATCAGTAAAGAACTATGGATCGAACAGGAAGACTT
>DATAHI010000309.1:0-13305 GCA_036263255.1 Oxalicibacterium sp.
CCCAGAGGATTCTTGATTTCGTGCGCCAGATTGCGGATCAGCTCCTTGTTGGCCTGGCTTTGGTCAAGCAGCCGCTCTTCGCGATCGAGCTTCAACTGCTGCAGGTTCTCGCGCAGCTCGATCAGCGCCGGCGTGGCGGGATTATCCAGTGCCGTGACCGTCACGTGGACTTGCAGCGGCTCGCGATTGGCACGTTCAAGGCTTAGGTCGAGGCGCTTGTCGGCGAACTGTTGCTCGCGCGCCTGCTGCAGCACTTGCTCCAGTTCCTCGGTATTCAGGAAAATATCCCTGAGCGTCTGGCCTACCAGGATCTTGCTCGAACTTTCGAGCAGGTTTTCGGCCGCAGGATTGGAATAGGCGATGCGCCCGTCGGCATCCATCATCAGCACGGCTGACGCCAGCAGATCCAGTCCGTTCAACGCATTCGAAGCAAGAGGCAGTTTATTCACGGGTCTCCGAAAAATTATGCGGACTCAAAAAAGAAAAGGCCGCGTCATGCGGCCTGATCAAGCAAACATCGTACCGCTGCCGATACGTCACTTCAGATTGTTCAGTTCGCGGTTCAATGCTTCCAGATTCTTTTCGGAACGGGAGATGTTGTCTTTCAGCGAGGCGGTCCGCTCCTGGTATTTCGCATAGTTGCGCTCGTCGCCGCGGCGTTCCGGTTGCCCGTTATTGTATTCGTCGCGCAGACCGGCCAGCTTCTGCTGTTCGGACTTCACTTCATCCATCAGGATCTGCCTGCGATCATTGTCGCGCGCTTTCTGCGTCGCGTCGTCGACACGTGGAAAATCGGACGGCGACTTGGCCGAGACGGTTTGTGTTTGCGCACGTTTCGGCATGGTGGACGGAATCGTCGTCACGCCAGGCAGGTCGACCTTCTTGCAACGGGCGACCGGGCCGGTATTCTTGTATTCGCGGTTGCCCGCGCTGTCGATGCACATGTAGACCTCGCCTTGCGCGTGCGCGAAAAGCGAAACGAGGAACAAGGGCAGAAGGACGAGATGATGTTTCATAAACTTGCCTGAAACTGTTAAACCGGACGGTCAGTTTATGGCAAGAAACGTCGCAATACAATGCCGCTTTCGACAACAAGCAAAGAAAAAAGGCGAGGAAGCTTGCGCTTCCCCGCCTCGTCCGCGAGAGCGAATGTTGTCCGCTTGATTACAGCGAATAGTACATGTCGAACTCGATCGGGTGCGTCGTCATGCGGAAGCGAGTCACTTCCTGCATCTTCAGCTCGATGTAAGCGTCGATCATGGAATCGCTGAATACGCCGCCGCGGGTCAGGAACTCGCGATCCTTGTCCAGCGCAGCCAGTGCTTCGTCCAGGGATGCGCAGACGGTTGGGATCTTTGCATCTTCTTCTGGCGGCAGGTGGTACAGATCTTTCGATGCTGCTTCGCCCGGGTGGATCTTGTTCTGCACGCCATCCAGACCTGCCATCAGCAGTGCCGCGAAGCACAGGTACGGGTTCGACGATGGGTCAGGGAAACGCGTTTCGATACGACGGCCTTTCGGGTTCGATACGTGAGGAATACGGATCGATGCCGAACGGTTACGTGCCGAGTAAGCCAGCTTAACTGGAGCTTCAAAGCCAGGAACCAGACGCTTGTACGAGTTGGTGCCTGGGTTGGTGATCGCGTTCAGCGCTTTTGCGTGCTTGATGATGCCGCCGATGTAGTACAGCGCGAATTCGGACAAGCCGGCATAGCCGTCGCCTGCAAACAGGTTCTTGCCATCTTTCCACACGGACTGGTGCACGTGCATGCCCGAACCGTTGTCGCCAACGATAGGCTTCGGCATGAAGGTTGCGGTCTTGCCGTAGGTATGGGCAACGTTCCAGACGACGTATTTCAGGTTTTGCGTCCAGTCGGCGCGCTCGACCAGGGTCGAGAACTTGGTGCCGAGTTCGTTCTGGCCAGCGCCAGCCACTTCGTGGTGGTGAACTTCAACAGGGATGCCCATCGATTCGAGGATCATCGACATTTCCGAACGCATGTCCTGGAAGCTGTCGACCGGAGGAACCGGGAAGTAGCCGCCCTTGACGGAAGGACGATGGCCGCTGTTGCCGCCTTCGATCTTTTCGCCGGTCGACCACGATGCTTCTTCGGAATCTACCTTAACGAAGCAACCCGACATGTCGACGTTCCAGCGAACGCTGTCGAAAATGAAGAATTCTGGCTCAGGACCGAAATAGGCGGTGTCGCCCAGGCCCGAGGATTTCAAGTACGCTTCTGCGCGCTTGGCAATCGAACGCGGATCGCGGTCGTAGCCTTTGCCGTCGGATGGCTCGATCACGTCACACTGCATGAACAGCGTGGTTTCTTCCATGAACGGATCGATGTTCGCGGTATTTGGGTCCGGCATCAGCAGCATGTCAGACGCTTCGATACCCTTCCAGCCGGCGATCGAGGAACCGTCGAATGCATGGCCCGATTCGAACTTGTCCATGTCAAAGTGCGAGACCGGCACGGTGACGTGCTGTTCTTTGCCTCGTGTATCAGCAAAGCGAAAATCAACGAATTTGACTTCGTTGTCTTTCACCATCTTCAAGACCTCTGCGGCCGTCCTTGCCATGCGAATCTCCTAAAATTGAGCAAAGTAATACGAGTTTGTTGATTGGGTTCTGTGCCGGCGTGCGCGTCAAACAAGCAATGCGACCAAAAACTCGCCGGAATAATAGCAGATTCCATGCCACAATCCGGAACAAAACGCGCATTTCGCACCTCTGCGGAGCGCCCCTCGTAAACCCAGAACAGTTAGATTTTCCTGACTGAATCACACGAGCGAAGACACGCACGGAAACAATGCGCGATGGCAATATAAGCACAATAATGGTGCAATATCTGTCTGATGCACGTTTTTAGTGCGCCTCAAAATATCAAAAAACAGATGGCAGCAACGGCGGTCGGAAACAGGGCTCCGCGTAACAAACCCAATACGCTAATCGACTGGTCTTCGAATCCCGCACGCAACAGTGCCACGCCAGCCGGATTCGGGGCATTGGCAATGACCGTCAAGCCCCCACCCGCCACGGCGCCGGCAACCAGCATGTACTTGGCTGCCTCACTCATGCCTTCGATCAAGGATCCGAGATAGGTAAGCGCCGCATTGTCTGTAATTGCAGTCAAGCCCAGCGCGCCGAAAAATAATGCCTTCGGCCCCAAGCTGGAAACGATGGGTTGCAACCACCATTGCTGCATTCCGCCAAGAACAACGAGACCGGCGAGAAAGAAACCGACCAGCAAGCCCTCCTTCAAAATGAGCGGGCTCTGAAAACGCTCGTAGGCTTTGGTAAATCCAAGAAAGAACAAAAAGAGGCCGATGAAGATCGTCGGATGATGCGCGAACAACACGACTCCGGCCAGCAAGAGCAGGTGCACTCCACTCACCGCAATAGGCATTGCAGCCGTTTGCGGTTCTGCCTTGTCGTATCGCAGTGATTTACGCAGCATGAACGTCATAGCAGTGGCATTGATCAGCACGGCGATGACGGCCTTCCAGCCGAAATGCAGCAGCATGAAGCTGCTGTCCCAATTCCATCGCGACGCAACCATCAGCACTGGCGGCGCGGCGAACGATGTCAGGGTACCGCCGATCGATACGTTGACGAACAACACGCCAAGCGCCGCATATTTTCGGCTTTCGGGTATGTCGGGACGGAAGATCAATGGGGCGAGCATCAAGGCGGCCAGCGTCATGGCCGCCGGTTCGGTAATCAGCGAACCGATCAGCGGAACGAAAGCCAGGCACAGCCAGACTTGTGCGACGGCACTATCGACCGGCATTGCACGCGACAACAACGCAACCAGCGACTTGATGAATTCGAGCACGGGACGCGATGCCGCAATCACCATGATGACAAACACGAACAGCGGCTCCGTGTAATGGCGGGATTCCGCATAGGCGATCGCCTCTTCGCCACCGGAAAGAACGGCCATGACGGCAATCAGCACGAAGGCCCAAAAGCCGAATACGACTTCCACTTCGCCCAGCAGATGCAGCAGTCCTGCATGCTTCGGATGGCGATGCGCCAGATGCTCGATGGACTTCGCCGCAAAGGTATGGATCAGTGCAAGGGCGAATATGATCGCTGAGACGACGTCGATGGTAGTCATGCTTCCCTCACGCAAAGTGACCCGCGATTATAACAACCGCCCTCGCTCGTACTGCGGTACCAGCGCACTCTATAATGCACCATCGATATCCAGGAGAACAATCATGCCGACACCCGCTGAAATTCTTGCTGCGGCCCGTGCACGCGGCAACGACAGCCAGCTACCCTACGCAGGCGCATTGACGCCCGAAGAAGCCTACGCGCTGCTGCGGCACACCCCCAACGCCAAGCTGGTAGACGTACGCACCAATGCAGAACGAGATTGGGTGGGCCGCGTCGATATTCCGGCCGCGCAGCATCTGGCGGTGCAATGGAACACCTATCCTGGCGGCTCGCCTAATCCGGATTTCCTGTCGCAGTTGTCGCAAGCGGCAAACAAGGAAGACGTATTGCTCTTTTTGTGCCGCTCAGGTGTACGTTCACGCCATTCGGCAAAACTCGCAACGGAGCATGGCTACGTCAACTGCTTCGATATCCTTGAAGGATTCGAAGGCGACAAGGACGCCGCGGGACACCGCAAGACCGTCGGCGGCTGGTGCCATGCCGGTTTGCCGTGGATCGGCGCCTAAGAGAGCGGTCGCACGTCACCCAAACGCATGATGCGCTGACGTACGAAATCGATATGACTGCGAAGGCGATACAGCTCATCGGCAAAAGATAGCGGGATCGACAGCTGGTTCACCTTCTCTTCGATTTCAGCCAGCCGCTGTAATTGTTCCGGATACACCTCCGCCCGCTTGGCAGGCGGCACTTCCTCGATTGCCTGCTCGACCACACGCAGCTGTCCGTACCACCGATAGATGCGCGAGCGAACCTTCCACACATACAGTGGCGGCAGCACGCGAGACAAGGGCAGAATCAACGCGCCAAGTGCCACGATCACAATCCACATGCGTTCAAAGAAGTTCGCAACCTGGAACGGCAGATAGCGCTGCAGGAAAGGCGTGCCTTCGCGATACAGCTTGGCCGCCTGCGGCACAACCGGAATTTCGTTGTAGCTGGCATTCGGGTATTCGCCTTGCCGGCGGAACCATCCGGATCTTCCGTGAATGACGATCGCTGCTTGCGCGAATAAGTCGATCAGTGCCGGATGCAGATCTTCGCGTGCCACCAGTGTCGCGGTCGGCGCAATCAGCCGCACGTTGCGCGGTGGCAGATCATGTCCCAGATCCACGATGCCGCGCGGCAGCGTGACCTGTGTCAGGTAAGGCAGGCGACGCGTATACGCTTCTGCCTGCGCAAAATCGAACAGCTGGATGCCAGGCGTGCGCAACAATTTTTGAATCAGCGCACTGTTCGGTGCGGAACTGAAGACGGCTGCGTCGATACGCCCTTTCAGCAGCGCTGCGAAAGCCTGCTTGTCGTCCAGCGTGCTGAGGGTCACATCGTCGCCATGCAGGTCATTTGCCGCCAGCAAATCGCGGAAGAGCTTGGGCACGCCGCTCCCTTCCACGCCCACATTCACTCTCATGCCGTGCAACTGCGTCAGGCGATCGAGCTGCTTGTCCTCGCGATAGAACAGCCATACCGGTTCGGTAAACAAGCTGCCCAGCGATACCAGGCCGGCTTCTTCCGCCTTCTCCTGATCGATCGAACCGCTTTGCACGAATGCGATGTCGACACCCGAATCGGAATCGTTCAGGCGCCCCAGGTTTTCCAGCGATCCTTGCGACGGCACCAGTTTGGTTTCGATACCGTATTTGCTGAGAATCTGCGCGTAGCGCTTGCCGAAGGCTGCATAGGAGCTGTTTTCCTGCCCCGTAGACATCGTGACGTTCGACGGTGGAAACGGATCGACAATCCTGTACGCTACATAGCATAGCAGCACGATCAGCAAGGTCATCGGACCAAGCGTGATCAGCAGATCGCGTAATGAAACACCGGTGAATTTGAATTTTTTCGGCATCGCACACTTCTAGAATAGTCGTTCGACGCGCCACACATAGCGAGCACCGTCGTAGTACCGCCATGCTGCAAATTTCTCAGCCCAGCTTCACTGCGTGTTCGCGCGTTTCGTGGAAAGTCACGCCCGGCCAGCGTTCCTGAGTCAGGCGCAGATTGACGCCCGAGGACGCAAGATACGCGAGATTGCCTGCGGCATCGTGTGCGAGGTTGTGCCCTGCGGAAGACTTTTCGAACTCGGCCAGCATCTTCTTGTCGTCGCAGCTGATCCAGCGCGCCGTGCTGATGCTCGTACTTTCGAACACCGCGTCGACGCCGTACTCGTTCATCAAACGGCTTGCCACCACTTCGAACTGCAGTACGCCGACGCCGCCCAGCACCAAATCACTGCTGTTGACCGGCTTGAATACCTGGATCGCGCCCTCTTCGCCTAGCTGCTGCAAACCCTTGTGCAACTGCTTGATCTTCAGCGGATTGCGGATGCGCACCGATCGGAAGAATTCGGGTGCAAAGTACGGAATGCCGGTGAACTGCAGCACTTCGCCTTCTGAAAAACTGTCGCCGATCTGCATGTTGCCGTGGTTGGGCAGACCGATGATGTCGCCTGCATACGCTTCCTCGACCTGCTCGCGGCTTGATGCCATGAACGTCACCACGCTCGATACCTTGATCTCGCGGTTCAGTCGCAGATGTTTGACTTTCATGCCGCGTTCGAAACGCCCCGAACACACGCGCAGGAACGCGATGCGATCGCGATGGGCCGGATCCATGTTCGCCTGGATTTTGAACACGAAACCGGAAAACGGCATCTCGGTCGGTTGCACCGCGCGAACGGTCGCATCGCGTTCGCGCGGCGGCTGCGCCCAGTCGAGTAGCGCATTCAGAATTTCGCGCACACCGAAGTTGTTGATCGCAGAACCGAAGAACACTGGCGTGCGTTTGCCGGACAAAAATGCTTCGAGGTCGAAGGGATGCGAGGCGCCATGTACCAGCTCCACTTCCATCTTCAATTGCTCGATCTCAAGCGGGAACATCTCGGCCAGGCGCGGATTGTCGATGCCCTTGACGACTTCAAAAGTCTGGTCGGCTTTCTCACTGCCGGGCGCGAACAGCATGATCTCGTCGCGCAGCAAGTGATACACGCCGCGGAAATTCTTTCCCATGCCGATGGGCCAGGTGACTGGCGCACATTCGATCTTCAGCACCGATTCGACTTCATCCAGCAATTCGAGCGGATCACGTGTCTCGCGGTCCAGCTTGTTCATGAAGGTGATGATCGGCGTATTGCGCATGCGGCAGACGTTCAATAGCTTGATCGTCTGTTCCTCGACACCCTTGGCGGCATCGATCACCATCAGCGCGGAATCGACCGCAGTCAGCACGCGGTAGGTATCTTCGGAAAAATCCTGGTGGCCCGGCGTATCGAGCAGGTTGATCACGTGATCACGATACTCGAACTGCATGACGGAGCTCGCAACGGAGATGCCGCGCTGCTTTTCGATCTCCATCCAGTCGGACGTCGCGTGGCGGCCGCTTTTACGCGCCTTCACCGTGCCGGCGAGCTGAATGGCGCCGGAGAACAGCAGCAGCTTTTCGGTCAGCGTGGTCTTGCCCGCGTCCGGGTGGGAAATGATGCCAAAGGTGCGGCGGCGCGCGACTTCGCGTGCGATCAGTTCGGCAGAAACGGAGGATGTGGCGCGCTCTTCGGATGCAGGCGCGGCGGTCTCATCGGCAATCGGGGAATCGGGCGTGACGGACATGAATGTGCCCTTGGAAAAAGGCCTGTAGTCTACCGATTCTGGCCTTCGAAGTCTAATCGGGCTGCGGCTTTCAGCGCTTCTTGATGAGGCCGGCCGCTTCCAGCCGCGCCCACACCGCAGCCTTTTCCTCGTCGGTGTAGATGATCCAGTTCAGCACTTCGTCCCACGTTCGGCCGCAGCCCTTGCATACTTCATCGCCGTGCGAAGTCGAGCAATAGCCGGCGCAAGGCGAATCAGGGCGCAGCGAACGACGGGTGTCGTCATGACGTTCATCGCCGTCGGGCGAGGTGTTCGGGGAAACCATGTCCATGTAAAAAACAGCCAGGGGACGCCAGCCTACCTCAATTACTCTGAATGATGAAATCCGTCAGCAATACATCCTGCACATTGCCGGTAGACAAGTCGTGATTGAGGCGATCCCGCAACGTGTCCTGCAGATATGCGACGCCATCCGGCTGACGTACGCGCTGCTCATCGATATTCGACAAGGCGGCTTCCACCGCATACTGCAGGCGTTGCTTATTGTCCTCAATCCAGGATTCCTGCGCGCTGGACGTCTGCACCGCAAGTGAAGTACGGATCGAATAACTGGACGCACGTACCACCAGAGGCCCAAAGCTGACGTAGGCAACCTGCGGCTGCAAGCTCGCGTTACGTTCGAAATACAGCCAGCCCAGGACAAAGCCGACAAATACCAGGGTCAGCGCGCCGCCAACGGTATAGAGCAAAAAGTTATCGCGCGGCTTGGGAGAAGGTTTCGCCATGGCTGCCTCGGAAAAATTCGAGCAGCCAGTTTAACCGAAGCAAGAATACGTTGATATTGCCTTACAGCAACAAATTAGCGCTCGATCGCCATTCCACGTTCGCGTTGCAGACGATCGTCCACTTCGCCAATGTAAGCGGCGAGGCTATTGCTGTTTTGCTCGATCGCCGATGCCATCGTCCGCTCCATCTGGTCCAGCCGCGTCAGCAGCGCGGTTTGCGTCTCGACGCCCTGCAGATTGGTTCTAACCAATTCAGCCTCGATGAAATGCCGCAGTTCGGTGAAACGAGACGCTTCCGCGCGGTCCGCCAGTTCGCGGTTGGACTGCAACTCTTTGGCATGGCGACGGGCTTCCAGCAAGGTCAGCGATTGCATATGGCCAATCGCCAGTAGGAACAGTACGGTTACCACCCCGACTACGCCCAGCATGACGAGACCAAGTGGCGCATCCACATGCATGACACCCAGCCACAGCGAGGAAGACGCGTTGAAGGCACTCCAGTTGAATGCTGCAAAAGCGCCCGTGGCGAGCAGAATCACTGCGAGCAGTAACGTCCAGATACCCATGATGTTCTCCTTGAGGTAGTGATCAGGATGCCTGCCTCATTATGGGCTTACGCACACAAACTTGTGTGTTAGACATCGAACAGACCAGCTTGCATCCCGCCCCTAGTCTGGAATCACCTCGCTTTGCATTGCGATCACAACGAAAGGAAATGTCATGAGTATCGGAACCATACTGCTGATCATCCTGATCCTGATTCTGCTTGGCGTCTTTCCTACCTGGGGCTACAGCCGAAGCTGGGGCTACGCTCCAAGCGGCATCACCGGCCTGATCATTGTCGTCCTCCTGATTATGCTGCTAACCGGACGCATCTGACCCCATTCCGCTTTTTCTCGCTCAAGCCCCCATCATTCGTGCCGGGTAATCCCCGGCCGATCCCCCATCATCTCCGGCGCGCCGCAGGACGGCGCGACCGGTATTTGTATAAAAAATAATGGTGTGAGAAATTTGCCACCGCCGGAAGAAAAACCGTTCGTGCTCGCTTTGTTAATGTAACATTCCAGCTGGAATTAGTTACCCAGTAAAAACATAAAGGAGCAGACCTTCATGAAACTCGCCTCTTTTCTGGCCATGGCTGTGCTTGCGCTGGGGCTGCAATCCCGTACTGCAACCGCACAAGAACTCGTCCTCGCCATCAATGAAGGTGTGACCTATCAGGACGGCGGGCCAGCGAGCGAGCGCTACAAGCCTCTCCTGCAGCTGCTCTCGAAAGAACTGAAGCAGAATGTCAAACTGGTAACCGTCGACAAATACTCTGTTTTCGAAAAAGGCTTGGCGGAAGGCAAATACGATCTGGTCTTCATTCACCCCGCCCATATCGGTCTGCAAGCGGTCAAGCGTGATGGCTACATTGGCGTGGCGACTGCCAAGGGCTACACCGATTACCGCGCCCGCGTCATGGTGCTGAAGAATTCGCCGCTGAAATCGCTTGACGATCTGCGCGGCAAGAAGATCGGTGTACCGGCCGTCGAATCGATTACGACAACCATGTTCACCGCAGCTCTGCGTGAACGCGGCTTCCAGCACCCGGAAAACGCCTATACCGCCACCCGCTACCAGGATGCAGTTCCGTTCATGATCGACAATGGCTTCGTCGATGCCGGCATTACGGGTTCGGGCAAGGTTGCGCAGGCGTGGGAAGCGAAAGGCGGCCGTATCCTGGCCGAGATCAAGCCGATCCCGATCAAGCAGTTCCTCGTTTCCGGCAAGCTGAGCGAAGCCGATCGCGAAAAGGTGAAGAGCCTTATGCTCGGCTTGAGCGACAGCGAAGCCGGTCGCAACGCACTGGCGAAGATCGGCATGACGGGCTTCGTACCGTGGAATACCGCAGTCATGAACGACGCGGCTGCGCGCCTAGGCATCTGATTCATCCCTTCATAGCACGATCAATCCGGCGCATTGTCCTGCATCAGGGCAATGCGCCGTTCTCTTTCCTGCCGCAGCGCCCGCGCCACCGCGGCATCATCGATATCGAGCGCATTCAAAACCAGCGCGGAGAGCTGCATGCCTGCTTCCAGCGTTTCAGGGACCACCACCGCCGCACCGGCCTGCTTCAGCATGGAGGCATGCTTTTCGTCCTGAGCCCGCGCAAAGAGCGGAATATCCGGATAGCGGCGATGCATCGCACGCACGGCGTGCAACGCCGAAGCCGGATTATCCATTGCCACGACAATCGCTGCGGCCTGCCCGATGCGCACTTTCTCCAGTAGCGCGAGCCGCTCGGCATCGCCGAAATACACGGGAAAACCCTGGCTGTGCAGCGAAGCGACCAAGCGTGCGTCGTTTTCCAGTGCCGCATATGGCACGCCTTGCGTCGAGAGCACCTGCCCCACCAATTGGCCTATTCGGCCAAAACCGGCAATCACGACGCGATGGCCGGCAGGCTCCGTCTCCACCGCCTGTACGGCATCCGCGTCGCGATCTCGGTTATCGGAGCGCTCACCGAGCTGCGCGATCAGGCGCGCCAAGGGCGGCGTGGCGAACATGCCGAGCGCAATAACCAGCATCATGAACTCTGCCGCCGGTGCCTTCAGCAAGCCGGTGCTCGCCGCATAACCCAGGGCGACGAAGCCAAACTCGCCTCCCTGACCGAGCAATACACCACCCGTCATCGCATGCGGCCAACTGAAACGTCCGACACGCAGCAACAAGGAGACGATTGCACCCTTGATCAGAAACAGGCCGCCGACCGATAGAGGTAACCATAAGGGCGATTCCGCAATCGCTCGAATGTCGATGCGCATGCCGACCGACAGGAAGAAGATGCCCATCAACAGTTCGCGGAAGGGTTCGACAGTCACCTCCACTTCGTGCCGGAACTCCGTTTCGGCCAGCAGCAGCCCGGCAAGAAAGGCGCCCAGCGCCGTCGACAGGCCGGCAGCATTGGTAATTGCCGCTATGCCGATCAGACTAAGCAGAGTCAGCGCCATGAAAATATCAGGCCGGTGCCGCGTAACCAGATAGCGGAACAATGGCTGCAACACCCGTCCGCCGATCAGGTAGATCAGCACGATGACGGCTGCCGATTTGGCAAACGTGAGGCCAACAAGGGGCAGCAGCGCGCTGTTTTCGCCGTGCCCCGCCATGCCGATCCAGATAAGAATCGGCACCACGGCAAGATCCTGGAACATCAGCATCGACAGCGTGGCCTGTCCGAGGCGCGAACCGGCCAGGTGTTGCGACGACATCCATTGCATCGCCACCGCAGTCGACGACAAGGCCAGGATGCAGCCGAGCAGCAGCGATAGGTCGACGCTGTTTTCAAATTGACCTGCAACGAGCGCAATGCATACCGCGCTGATGCCGACCTGCGCCAGCCCCGCACCGAATACCCAGCGCCGCAGCTGCCACAAGCGCTTCAAGGATAGTTCGAGCCCAACGCGAAACATCAGGAACATCACGCCAAGCTCCGCCAGCATCGATACGCCGTCTTCGTGCGTGATGGTCAGATTGGCGAGCCAGGGAATTTCGCTGGTCCAGCGGCCGACGCCGAAAGGCCCGAACAGTGCGCCTGCCATCAGGAATCCGAGAATCGGATTGAAACGAAAGCGCTGCAGCAGCGGAATCAGTATGCCGGCCAGCATCAGAAACAGCAGGATTTCGTTCAGATAGGAAGGAGTATGTTCTTGCACGAATATGGACGGTGACGGGCGGCCCCGCGCCACCTCTTCCGTTGGACGGAACGCGGCTGCCGGCGTTCCTCTGCACCGCGGGTTTTGCCGGACCGGTGGAACCTATTCAGAGGTGCATCATCACAGGCATATCGCCTTTCCCTTGCACAAGGAGCGCCGCATGACCGACTACCGCAAAAGCGACTATCTGGACGTCATGGACTCGGCCCTGACAGACAGCGAAGCGGAAACCATCGTCCGCGGCGAATGCCAGGAAAAGCTGCAGAACTTCATTGCGGCACTACAAATGAAGCGGCCAGTTTCTACCGACAAAGCGGCGATCCTGCTGAAGCACATCGTCAAAGGCCAGATGGCGACCGACGCAAGCCTGATTGCCGGCCAAATGCGCCTCGATCACTGGGAACTAAGTCTCGCCAACGGCGATAATCTCGCCGTGCTGGCCGAGCGCGCGCGCGACTTTCTGGATACCGAGGAAGGCGCAGCGCTCTACGATTTCTTCGTCAAAGTCTTCTCGCACACTCAGGAACGAATGTTCGATTGACCGGCGGTCCTTGCCAGACTGAGCGATATTACTGTATATTCATACAGCAGTATCGTTTTTCGTCGGGCCGCCGCCCCTCCCTTCTCGCGCGGTCCGACTCTTTCTTATTCTTGTGACCCGCGCTTGCCTGCCAGAAGCTTTTGCTTCAAAGTAGCGCCCGGTTCTCCGCTCGGGGTCCTGCGCCATGGCGCGGGTGAGATCAAACCCGTCGAACCTGTTGAGGTAATCCTCGCGCAGGAAAGCGTGCATCAGCTGGCCTGCCATCTCTTGAAAGATCACGATGGCTTTACAAGATTCATCTTCCGTAGCGCCCTCTGCGCTTGCCCCTCTTTCGCTGTCGGAACGCGTGTTCTCGCTGCGCGACCATGCCGCCCTCTGGTTTAGTTTGGGCGTCGGCCTGCTGGTCATGCAGATCGGCGCATATCTCGCCACCGCGCTGGGCACTCAAACGGCACTATTCGCGATCGTGATCGGTTCCGCGCTTGGCGCAGCCTTGCTTGCCTGGGTCGCACATCTCGGTTGT
>DATAHI010000310.1:0-5176 GCA_036263255.1 Oxalicibacterium sp.
GCTGCAGATCGTATCGCCGCGGTATTCATCAGTTTTCCAGCAGGATGGAACCGACGACCTCGACGCCATAGCGCGCGAGATGATCGCAAGCGGCATTGATATCCGCCAGACGGGTCTTGTGCTTGCGCGCAGCCAGCACCACGCCGCCGGCATTGGTCGCCACGGCCAACGCATCGGCGCTGACCGAGAACGGCGACACGTCGTACAGCACCACATCGTAGTTGTGCGCCACACGTGCGTTCAAATGCGTGAAGGTGCTGCGGCTCACCAGCTCAAGCGGGTTCGGCGGCAGCGTGCCGGCCTGCAGGACCGAAAGGTCGATGAAGGGTTCGACGCGCGTGATCACATCCAGATCGGCACGTTCTGCCAGAACGTCGGACAGGCCCTGGCGCGTGCGGATGTTGAAGATGCGATGCTGGTTCGGCTCGCGCAGGTTCGCATCGACCAGCAGCGTCTTTTCGCCGAGCTGCGAGAAGACGACTGCCAGGTTGGCGACGAACATGCTGGTGCCTTCATCCGGCGTCACGCTCGCGATCACGAGCGAGCGCTGTCCTTCCGCAAACCAGCGCAGCATCAGCTGGCTGCGGATGGCACGCAGCGTTTCCACCTGAGGGCTAAAAGGCTCGTAGGCGGCAATCAGTCCCGGCGGAAAGCTGCCCTCGCCCGATAGCAGATAGGGGTAATCGAACTGCCGTGCCAATACTTGATCGATATCCGCTTCGGAGATCAGCCCCAGGATTTGGGCGGCCTCGCCGAAGCGCATGCCCTTTTCTTTTTGAAACTTGAGGATGCGCTCGGCGTCTGCAGCCGTGATCTTGCCCATGTCGAGCAGAATGCTGCCGATGCTGGTATTGGCGCGCTTGGCCGATTGCATGGCTAGTGGGTTGACTAACTGGTTCATCTGCTTCTCCATGCTCAGGTCGGTTTCAATGCGCGCGGGCCGCGTGGCAGGGCGGGACGTGAGAAGCCGAGTCGCAGACGGCGGTCGCCTGCGTTGCGGTTCATCACACCCAGCACTGGCACGTTCAGTACGTCGATCAGATCCTTCGTGGAACGTACACGGCGATCAATGATTTCAGCGATCAAGCCCAGACCCAGACCAAGCATGCCGCCCAGGAAGATCGAGATCAGCGAGATCAGCAGGACCTTCGGACCGCTTGGTTTCAGCGGCGCGACGGCAGGCGTCAACACAGCGATATCCGATTGCGTCGAACGCGCTTCGAGGTTGGTTTGCGTGTAGCGGTTGGTCGCAGCCTCGTATGCGCGTTGCGCGGCGCTCACCTCGTTCTGCAGCAGAATCAGCTCGTCGCGTGCGAGGTTCAGGTCCATCACCTTGGTGCGTTGCGCTGCCAGTGCCGCCTTGATCTCTGCTTCGCGTTGCTGCTGGACGCGCGCATTGCTGCTGATGCTTGCCGACGCTTGTGCGATCTGCGCATTCAGGTTGGCGCGCTGCTTATCCACTTCCGCCTTGGCCGACTGGTATTGCGGATGGTTAGGACTCAGGCGCGACGACACTTCCGCGAATTTCGCTTCGGCTGCCAGCAGGTTGCCTTTCAGGCTCTGGATCAAACCATTGTTCATCACGTCCGGTGCAACGTTGGCATCGCTTTGCGTTGCTTTCAGGCGGGAGTTGGCATCGATCGCCGCGCCTTGAACTTGCACCAGCTGCGAAGACAATTCGTTCAGACGTGCGGTTTCTACGCCGATACGGCCGTCCGGATCGTCAATATTGTTTTCCTGCTGATACTTGGACAGCTTGCGTTGCGCCGCTTCAAAGTTGTCGCGCAGCACCTTGATTTGCTTCGTGAAGTATTCGGACGCCTGTTTCGACGGATCGATCTTCAGCTGTGTTGCCGTATTCAGGTAGGCATTCGCGAACGCATTGGACATCGTCGCGGCGAACTGCGGATCGGTTGCCTTGTAGTTCACGGACAGCACGCTGCTGCTGGTGGGCGACGGTTCGACGTCGAGATTCGTCGAAATCAGGTTGGCCAGCCACTCGCGGATCGAGCCTTGGCCGCCGGTCGCATCCTGGAACTGTTGCTTCACCACCGGGCTGTCGGCAAGCTTCAGGTCATCGACGACCTTCAATGCCACTGTCTGGCTGTTGAGGATGTCAATCTGCGTCGCCAGATATCCCGGCATCAGTTGCGACGGCAAGGTCAGACCCGTGACCGGATCGACGCCCTTGTAATTGAGCACCAGCGAAGTGGTCGCCGTATAGGTACTGGGCAGCAGCATGGTGATCGTCACGGTGGTTGCTACCACGACGATCAGCGTGCCAAGAATGATCTTGTAGCGCGCTCGCAGGATCAGCAGAAATTGGGTGAAATTCATAGCGGGACTCTTTACAAAAACGAATATTCCGAGGCTTGCGCCCTCCCTGAAACTGTCTTGCCTGCAAGCGCTTTGCTGCAGGCAAGACCGACTGCTAGAACAAGCTTTCCTTCACGTAGATCACGTCGTCCGGGCGTACCTTGTCTTCCAGATGAGCCGAAATCACCTTGGTTTCGCCGTTGTCATCGCGACGCTTGATACGGATGCCGTTCTCGGTGCCACGAATGCTCAGGCCGCCGCCAACGGACAAGGCCTGCACGACGTTCATGTCGCGTTCCACACGATAGGCACCAGGACGTTGCACCTCGCCATAGATGTAGAAGCGCGGTGCGCGATCGACGTAGACCGTGTCACCCGGCATCAGTTGCGGATTTTTCGCTGCCTTGTCGGACGAATGCATGATGTCGACCAGATCGATGATTTGGCGCTCGGCCTTGCCGTCCTTGTTACGCAGCAAGGTCACCGTGTCGCCTGCTTCCGGGTTGACGCCGCCGGCCATTGCCAGCACATCGGTCAGCGTGCGCTTGGCTTCCAGCGGATAGCGTCCAGGCTTGTTGACCTGTCCCAATACCGATACGAGCTGGCTTTCGGTGACGGAAACCATGATGTTGACTTGCGGTTTCTTGATGAAGCCGCCGCTTTCCAGCAGACCGGCAATTTTTTTCTCGGCCGCGGATGGCGACAGGCCGCCGACCTGCACCGAGCCGACCAACGGATAGGAGATCATGCCGGCATCGTTGACACGCGCATCGACCGTCATGTCAGGATTGCCATACACCGAGATCTTCAGCACGTCGCCCGGCCCGAGCTTGATGTCATCCGCCCAAGCGAAATTCGCAGTAAGGATCATGCAAGCCAGGATAGAGAACAGTATCTTTTTCATTTGATTCTCCGCTTCTGTTAATTAGTTATTTGAGATTGGTGATGCCGCGTTCGACTTCGGTCAGCGGCGCATTTACCTTCGTATCGCCGGAGGCAACCGGTGGCGTTGGCGTGGACGGCTTGTCCTGCGCTCCGGCGAGTTCCGACTTGTTCAGGTATTCGATCTTGGCGGATGCACGCAGGCGCGAGATTTCGGCATCGGCTGCCTCCTTCGCTTTCTGCAGCGTCAGGAATTCGATGATCTTCGGACGCGCGACGTCCATCGTGAGAGGCACGTTGCGAATCTCCTGCAGTTCGATCAGCTGGCTCCTGTCGCCCTGCTTCACCGTGAACAGGCTGCCGGGCGCCATCTTGCTGACTGCATTGACGACTTCCTTCGGCAATTCGGCGCTGGTGCGCGTAGCATCCACCGGCGTGTACTTGACTTGATGCGCCTGCAGCCAGTTCTGCACTTCGTCCAGCGAGTGCGCGCTGTTCATCATCGCCGCCAGCTCGGGCGTCAGATCGCGTGTTTCGATGTTCAGCTCACGCGTATCGAACTGCTTGCGCTGCGCGAACAGCTGCGGGTTCTTCTCGTAGAAGTCGCGTATTTCGGTTTCGCTTGGCTTGGGCAGATTGTTGGTCTTGGTTTGCAGATAGGCCTGCGCAAGAATCTGTTCCTTTGAGCGTTCGATCGCCTGCATGACCCGCGGGTCGCGATCGATTTTTTGTTTTTCCGCCTGATCCGTCAGCAACTGGCGTGCGATCAGGCCATCCAGTACATCCTTGCGCGAGACGTTAGGCGCGTTGAGGCGCTCGAGTTCTGCGTTGAGCTGATGCACGGTTATTTCATCGTCGTTGACTTTGACGATCGACTGGCTTGCGGTTTTTTGCTTGTTACCGCAGGCACTCAGCGCCACCACCATGATCAGCAGTGCAGCCGTTCGATACGCAGCAACACGATTGTTCGTCTTCCCAGACGAAGCAGCGATGTCACTCATGATTTCCCTTCCTTGACGAATACATTTTTTAAATTGCAGACCCACCACACCCGCGCATGTCTTGGGCGACATGCATACAGGAATTGAAAAATCGCTTATTCATGATCAGTAGGCGTTGTCGCGCTTCAGGGCGACTTTGATCGTGCGCATGATGATCCAGAGGTCGAGCGCCAGCGACCAGCGGCGCAGGTAATCGAGATCGTAGGAAATGCGCGCTTCCATCTTGTCCAGCGTTTCAGTCTCGCCACGGAATCCGTTCACCTGCGCCCAACCCGTAATGCCGGGACGGACCTTGTGCCGCAGCATGTAGCCCTTGATTTGTTTTCTATAAAGTTCGTTATGGGCGACGGCATGTGGGCGCGGACCAACAATGCTCATACGGCCTTGCAGTACATTGAAGAACTGCGGCAGTTCGTCCAGTGAACTGCGGCGAAGAAAAGCGCCGATCTTCGTTACACGCTTATCGTCACGGGTTGCCTGCGTAACCTTGGCACCGTCTTCCGCCACCGTCATCGAACGAAATTTGTAGACGATGATTTCCTCGCCATCGAGACCATAGCGGCGTTGCTTGAAGATTGCTGGCCCTGGCGACGTCAGCTTGATCGCTGCCGCGATCACCAGCATGACAGGCAGCAGCATCAACAGAATGATCGAGGCAAGCACAATGTCGCTGACGCGTTTGATTGCGCTGTTGATGCCGGTAAATGGCGTTTCGCATATGGCGACGACCGGCACCCCGGCGACGTTATCGAAACGCGCCTGAATCAGATCGAACACATAGATATCCGGCAGGAAGTAAATCGATGCCGTCGTGTCTTGCAGGTCGTCCAGCAACTTGCGGATGCGCGGCTGTGCGGAAATCGGTTGGCTAATGAAAATCGTACTGATGTTGTGCTTGCGCGCATACGCAGGAAGCTCGGCCATCGAGCCCAGCACCGGCACCTGCTTTCCCGGCGGTTGGCGAGACAAGTCGCGAT
>DATAHI010000311.1:0-2541 GCA_036263255.1 Oxalicibacterium sp.
CCGCGTAGTCTCCGGTATGCGCCCGACCGGCGCGATGCACCTTGGCCACTATCATGGCGCGCTGAAGAACTGGGTCAAACTGCAGTCGGAAGTGCCGTGCCTATTCTTTGTTGCGGACTGGCATGCACTGACCACGCACTACGATGATCCGAGCATCATCGAAAGCAGCACCTGGGACATGGTGATCGACTGGCTAGCCGCCGGCATTGATCCGGAAAAGGCGACCATCTTCATCCAGTCGCAAGTGCCCGAGCATGCGGAACTGCATCTGTTGCTGTCGATGGTCACGCCGCTGGGCTGGCTGGAACGCGTGCCGACCTACAAGGACCAGCAGGAAAAGCTTGCCGATCGCGATCTCGCCACCTACGGTTTTCTCGGCTATCCGCTGCTACAGGCGGCGGATGTGTTGATCTATCGCGCCAGTCAGGTGCCGGTCGGCGCGGACCAGATCCCGCATATCGAAATGATGCGCGAAATCGCGCGCCGCTTTAACCACTTGTACGGCAAAGAGCCCGGGTTCGAGCAAAAGGTTGCGGAATCGATCAAGAAGCTGAGCGGGAAGCAGTCGAAAGCCTATGCCGAATTGCGCGCTGCTTATCAGGAGCAGGGAAATGCGGAAGCGCTGGAGCGAGGCAAATGCTTGCTAGAAGAAGCGCAGAGTATCGGCGCGGCGGACCGTGAACGACTGCTCGCCTATCTGGCCGGCACGCGCAAGCAAATTCTGCCTGAACCGCAGGCGAAATTGACCGAGTCCTCACGCCTTCCTGGATTGGACGGCCAGAAGATGTCCAAGAGCTATGGCAATTCGATCTCGCTGCGCGAAGACAAGGAAACGGTCGTCAAGAAAATTCGGACGATGCCAACCGACCCTGCGCGCGTGCGCCGCACCGATCCCGGCAACCCGGAAAAATGCCCGGTATGGCAGCTGCATCTGGTGTATTCGGACGAACCGACCAAGGACTGGGTAGTGAAGGGCTGCACGACTGCGGGCATCGGCTGCATCGAATGCAAGCAGCCGGTCATCGACGGCGTGCTGAAGGAACAGGAGCCGATGCGGGAACGCGCGCAACGGTATCTGGACAAACCCGAGCTGGTGCGCGAGATTCTCGCACACGGTTGCGCGACGGCGCGCAAGCTGGCCGGTGAAACAATGCATGACGTGCGCGAGGCGATGGGCCTGCGCTATCGCTGATGCCAGCTCCAATACAAGCGCCGACACACGGCGGGATCGAGACATTGTCTGTGTGGGTTCAGCGCTTTGCCGCACGAATTCCCGCCGGCGAAGTGCTGGATCTAGCCTGCGGCAGCGGCCGCCACAGTCGCTTGCTTGCCGGCTTGGGCCATCCGGTGCTTGCCGTCGATCGCAGTGCGGATTCGCTGGCGCTGGCCGCAGGCGACGGCATCACCGTCCTGCAGCATGACCTGGAAACCGACGACGAAGCTGCGCGTTGGCCTTTTTTCGAGGGCCGTTTTGCCGGTATCGTCGTGACCAACTACCTGTTCCGGCCTTTGCTACGTTCGATCATCGAGAGCCTCATGCCGAATGGTGTGTTGATCTATGAAACGTTTGCAGAAGGGAATGCGCAATTCGGAAAACCGTCCAATCCCGACTTTCTGCTGAGGCACGGAGAATTGTTGGCTCTGGCGCAGAGCGAGGGATTGCATGTGCTGGCGTATGAGGACGGCTATGTCGAGACGCCAAAGCCGGCCATGGTGCAGCGCCTGTGTGCAATCAAGCCTGGCACTTCGTTTTCCGCCACCGACTTCAGGCTTTCCTAAGCGCGCGAATTTACATTTCCACACATTGCAAGACTGCCCACGGGCACGGCCTATCCGCTACAATCTCTTATTCTCTTTTTTGTTCGAACGCTCATCATGATTCAGGGAAGCATAGTCGCAATCGTTACTCCGATGCACGCCGATGGCACGCTTGATCTGCCCGGCCTGCGCAAGCTGATTGATTGGCACATTGCCGAAGGCACGGACGGCATTGTCATCGTCGGCACTACCGGCGAGTCTCCGACGGTATCGGTGGAGGAGCATTGCGAACTGATCAAGGTGGCGATCGAGCATACGGCCAAGCGCATTCCGGTCATCGCCGGTACCGGCGGGAATTCGACCTCGGAGGCGATCGAACTGACGCAGTATGCGAAAGATGTCGGCGCGGATGCTTCGCTGCTGGTGGTCCCGTACTACAACCGTCCAACTCAGGAAGGCATGTACCAGCACTTCAAGAAGATTGCCGAAGCGGTGGACCTGCCGGCAATCCTGTACAACGTGCCTGGTCGCACGGTGGCCGACATGGCCAATGAAACCGTGCTGCGACTGGCGCAGGTGCCCGGCGTCATTGGCATCAAGGATGCGACCGGCAACATCGGTCGCGGGTGCGATTTGATGCGCCAGGCGCCAAAGGGCTTTGCCGTCTATTCCGGCGACGATCCGACCGCGATGGCGCTGATGTTCTGCGGCGCAAAAGGCAATATTTCGGTGACGGCCAACGTCGCACCGCGCGGCATGCATAAGCTGTGCGACGCAGCAATG
>DATAHI010000312.1:0-9817 GCA_036263255.1 Oxalicibacterium sp.
GAGGTTATGCATGATCTCGTCGATCCATGCATCGTTGTTCTTCAAGCCGAAATAACCCGACTGGATGCGCAGCGTTTCGCGCACGGTAAAGAAAGGGTCGAATACCAGCTCCTGCGGCACCACACCGAGCAGGCTGCGCGCGCGGCGATAGTCCGCCACGACGTCGTGCCCATGAATGGATACGCTGCCCGCGTCGGCACGATTCAGTCCGGCGATGATGGAAATCAGCGTCGTTTTTCCGGCGCCGTTAGGGCCGAGCAGGCCGAAAAATTCGCCTTCCTCGATCGTCAGCGAGACGCCGTTCAGGGCCTTCAGCGAGCGATAGCTCTTTTCGACCTGTTGAATCTGGATTGCAGCCATGTGGCCAAGGTACTTTTACGAAATGGGTGCCGCGAAAAGCGCCAACAGCGCCGGTGCGGCGAAACCCTTGATTATATTGGATTTCCGCTTTTCCCCGCCGGAGGCAGCGAGGGTAGACGCCTGGACGGCATCAATGGTGCGGCAGGGCGCTACGGGAGGAAGCCGGATCCAGCAGGGCGGACACGTCGTACAACGCAACCAGACTGCGCAGATTTTCCGGCATGTTCTCGAACGCGATGGACGTCGAGCGCGCCGCGGCAGCGCGACGCCATGCGAGCAAAGTGGCCACCGCCGATGAGTCGACGGTCGTCACGCCTGCGAAATCGATGCTCACCTGACCATCCGAGATCGCCTGCAGGCCGGCCTGCAGGACCGCTTTTGCATTGTCGAAGGTGAGCGAACGATCAGGCTGGAACATGAGTGCGGCCCCGATCCTTTTATTTCGAAGGAGCGGCCATCTTGCCGGTCTTGGCGATATTGCCTGCCAGTTTCTTGTTGCGATCGGCCAAGGTCTGGATCAGTCCGTCGACGCCAGACTTGCCGATTTCGGAGGCGAAGCTGCCTTTATACGTTTCCACCAGCCAGGCACCAAGTACGTTCATATCGAAAATCTTCCAGCCGGCCGGCGTTTTCTCCAGACGAGAGCTGAGCTGGATCGGCTCTGCACGCGGCTGAATCACCTGCGTATTGACGACCACTTCGGAATCCGAAGGATCGGCACGCAGCGGACGATAGTCAATCTTCTGATCGCGGATCTGAGCAATGGCGCCGGCATAGGTGTACATCAACAGCGAACGAAATTCGTCGGTCAAACGTTTCTGCTGATCCGGCGTGGCGTCGCGCCAGTAGCGACCGGCCGCCAGCGAGGTCATGCGCTGGAAATCGACATAGGGCAAGATCTTTTCATTGACGACTTGCTGAATGCGCTGCGAATTGCCGTTCTGGATATCCTTGTCGGATTTGGCAACCGCCATCACGTCTTCGCTGATGCGCTTGATCAATGCGTCGGGCGCTTCTTGCGCCATCGCGCCCGATGCGAATGCGAGCGTTGTGGCAGCGACGAAAACGAGGGACAACTTTTTCAGAATATTCATGATTTCCTTAGCTTGCATGCGTTCGTAACAGGCATACTTTACCGCGTCGGCGAGAATTTCGCCGACGATGCCCGCGGTCAGACGGGCACGCGGTCGTTCAGGTTACGGTTGCAGCGAATTGGATGAACCGCCAGGTGCAGCTTGGCTGTCGTCAGATGGCGACTTCGCATCGATATTCTTGCCGTCATGCACGAGGCTCTCGCGGCGTTGCAGATAGGCGCTGCGTACGAAGGAATAGCGGTCAAAGGCAGCGTCTTCGAGGAGATTCGATGCGTTCAGCAGCGAGGCGCGCTGGTCGACGGCACGGAGGACGATGCCGGTATTACGCACGTCGACCGGAGTCGTATAGGTCCAGAGATCGCCGTAGATATCGACCGGCAGTGCCGCGGTATCGCGCACCGTGGAAGGGCCGAACAAAGGCAGGACCACGTACGGGCCGGAACCTACGCCCCATGTGCCCAGGGTCTGACCGAAATCTTCCTTGTGCTTCTGCAGGCCGGCTTCCGAGGCAATATCCAGCACGCCGCCGAAACCAAGCACGGTGTTCACCGCCACCCGCATGAAGTCGTTGGCGCCATGTTCGACCTTCCCTTGCAGGAATTCGTTGACCATGGTCCAGACATCGCCGATGTTGCCGAAGAAGTTGCCGATGCCGGTCTGCACGAAGGATGGCAGATAGTCGCTATACGCGGTGGCAGCAGGCTTCAGTGCGACACGATCGACCGTATCGTTGAATTCGAACATCGCGCGGTTAAAACCCTCGAGCGGATCATCTGGATTGTGTCCGCTAGTCGTTGCGCAGCCGGTGATCAACAGCGCTGCGCTTAACAGTATGGTGTTTGTCAGTGTTTTCATTTTTGCTCGTCTTTCCCTTCAGATGCCTTGCTGAAGAGAAATTGACTGATCAAATTCTCCAGCACGATAGCCGATTGTGTCATGGTAATGCGGTCGCCGGCAGCAAGATTCTGCGTATCGCCACCCGGCTCGAGTCCGATATATTGCTCGCCCAGCAAACCGGAAGTCAGGATCTTGGCCGAGGTGTCCTTCGGAAACTTGTATTTCTGTTCCAGTTCCAGCGTCACGGTCGCCTGATAGGTTTTGTCGTCGAAGTTGATCGCGGCAACGCGGCCTACGACCACCCCCGCACTTTTCACCGGCGCGCGCGGCTTGAGACCACCGATATTATCGAAGCGCGTGATGACCGGATAGGTCTTGTCGAAAGACAGCGAGCTCAAGTTGCCCGCTTTCATCGCCAGGAAAAACAATGCCGCCGCACCCAACAGTACAAACAGGCCGACCCACAAGTCTAATGATTTTTTCTGCATAAACCGATCCCTCAAATATGGGAGAAACGCTGTTCTTCGATGACCGCGACGCCCGACATGCGGCGGATATCAATCGAAAAACGCTCTGCTAACTGAACATCAAGGCTGTTAGCAGGAAATCCAGCCACAGCACGGACAACGACGCCATCACCACCGTACGCGTCGTCGCGCGTGCGACACCTTCCGGCGTCGGCTGCGACTGGTACCCCTGATAGACAGCGATGAAAGTTACCGCAATACCGAACACCACGCTTTTCAGCACACCGTTCAGCACATCGTTCCATACGTCGACGCCACCCTGCATCTGCGACCAGAACGCACCCTCGTCGACACCAATCAATTGCACGCCGACGATGTAGCCGCCGAAGATACCGACCGCACTGAAGATCGCCGCCAGAACCGGCATCGCGATCACACCGGCCCAGAAGCGCGGCGCCAGCACGCGCTGCAGCGGATTGACCGCCATCATCTCCATCGCGGATAACTGCTCACCGGCTTTCATCAAACCGATTTCCGCCGTCAGCGAGGTACCGGCACGCCCGGCGAACAGCAAGGCCGTTACGACCGGCCCCAGTTCGCGCGTCAACGACAGTGCCACCAGCAAACCCAGCGCTTGCTCTGAACCATATTTGTTCAAGGTGTAATAACCCTGCAAACCAAGCACGAAGCCAACAAACAGGCCCGACACCGCGATCAGCAACAACGAATAATTGCCGATGAAGTGAATCTGTGTCGTGATCAGTCGAAAACGGCGCAGCAATCCACCCGAGCTGCGCACGATCTCAAACAGCACGCGCGCCGCAAAACCGGTATTGGCGATCGTTTCGCGAGTCCAGCGGCCAAGCGCCGTAACAAAGCCAATCATGCGCGTAGCCCCAAGTCCTCCGCCAGCGACTTGCCGGGGTAATGGAAAGGCACCGGTCCGTCCGGCTCGGCATGCACGAATTGCCTCACGTAAGGGTCGCTGGACGCCATCATTTCGGCCGGTGTTCCCTGCGCGACGATCGCTCCCTTCGACAGAAAGTACACATAGTCGGCGATCAGGAAAGATTCCTGTACATCGTGCGACACGAGGATCGTGGTCGAACCCAGAGCGTCATTCAGCTTGCGAATCAGATTTGCCGTCATGCCCATTGAAATCGGGTCCAGCCCGGCGAAAGGCTCGTCGTACATGATCAATTCCGGATCCAGCGCAATCGTGCGCGCGAGCGCGACGCGACGCGCCATACCGCCGGAAATTTCGGACGGCTTCAACTGCGCCGCATTGCGCAAGCCGACCGTATGCAATTTCATCAACACGAGATCGTGAATCATCTCCTCGGGCAGATCGGTATGCTCGCGCAGCGGGAACGCGACATTGTCGAACACCGACATGTCGGTAAACAGCGCGCCGTGCTGGAACAGCATGCCCATCTTGCGGCGCATCGCGTACAGCGCACGCACATTCGACGGGTCAACGCGCTCGCCCTTGACCGTTACGCTGCCCGATTGCGGTGCAAGTTGGCCGCCGATCAGACGCAATACAGTCGTCTTGCCCGAACCCGAACCACCCATGACGGCAATGACTTTGCCGCGCGGGAACACCATGTCGAGCGCCGAAAGAATCGGTCGTTCGCCATAGCGGAAATGCAGGTTGCGGATTTCAACGAGGTTGGACACGGGGATGGAGACTTATTGCAATCGTGTAATTGTAGTGCAGATTGCAAAATCACTCCGGGGCAGCGTGCATGTCGCAGCCCGGATCGACAGCATATCGTTGTAAAAAAGCCCGCACCTCTTACGAAGCACGGGCTTTTTCAACTACGAAAATTAACGAGGCAACAGAGACTCGCCCATCAGGAAGGCGTCGACCTCGCGTGCGCATTGACGTCCTTCGCGGATCGCCCACACGACGAGCGACTGGCCGCGACGCATATCGCCTGCGGCGAACACCTTGTCGACGGAGGTACGGTAGCAGCCTTCGCCGTCGGTGGTCGCCTTCGCATTGCCGCGCGCGTCCTTTTCGACACCGAAAGCATCCAATACCTGCTGCACTGGAGACACAAAACCCATTGCGAGCAAAACGAGATCTGCCTTCAGCTCGAATTCCGAGTTCGGAACTTCGACCATCTTGCCGTCTTTCCATTCGACGCGCGCCGCGATCAGTTTCTCGACCTTGCCGTTCTTGCCTTCCAGGCGCTTGGTCGCTACGGCCCAGTCGCGCTCGCAACCTTCTTCGTGCGACGACGAGGTGCGCAGCTTGGTCGGCCAGTACGGCCACACCAGCGGCTTGTTCTCTGCTTCCGGCGGTTGCGGCAGCAATTCGAATTGCGTGACCGATGCGGCGCCATGACGATTGGAGGTGCCGACGCAGTCCGAACCGGTATCGCCGCCGCCGATCACGATCACGTGCTTGCCGCTCGCGAGGATCTGGTCCTTGACCTTGTCGCCGGCATTGACCTTGTTTTGCGGGCCGAGGAACTCCATGGCGAAATGCACGCCTTTCAGTTCGCGTCCCGGCACCGGCAAATCGCGCGGCTGCTCTGCGCCACCGGTGATGATCACGGCGTCAAAATCCTTGTTCAGCTGTTCCGCCGAAATCGTTTCCTTCGACCAGTTGAGGATATTGGCCGGGAAATCCTTGCCCACCAGGACGCCAGTACGGAAGGTCACGCCTTCGGCTTCCATCTGCTTGACGCGGCGGTCGATGTGCGACTTTTCCATCTTGAAATCGGGAATGCCGTAGCGCAGCAAGCCGCCGACGCGATCGTTCTTTTCAAATACGGTGACGTCATGACCGACGCGCGCGAGCTGCTGTGCTGCGGCCATGCCGGCAGGACCGGCGCCGACCACGGCGACTTTCTTGCCGGTCTTTTTCGCCGGAACCTGCGGTGCCACCCAGCCGTTTTCCCAGCCCTTGTCGATGATGAAGTGCTCGATCGATTTGATGCCGACCGGATCGTTGTTGATGCCCAGCGTACACGCCGATTCGCACGGCGCGGGACAGACGCGGCCGGTGAATTCCGGGAAGTTGTTGGTCGAGTGCAGCGTGTCGAGCGCCGTCTTGTAATCGCCGTGAAACACGAGGTCGTTCCAGTCGGGGATGATGTTATTGACCGGGCAACCGCTGTTGCAGAACGGGATGCCGCAATCCATGCAGCGTGCTCCCTGAATCTTTGCATCGGCGTCACTCAGATGCAGCGTGAATTCCTTGTAGTGCTTGACGCGTTTCTGCGGCTCTTCGCTTGCTTCCTGCAAGCGCTGGTATTCCATGAAGCCGGTAATCTTTCCCATGTTTTTCGCCTTCTAAACCATTCGTGTCGGGCCGGCCTCCCAGCCGGCCCGATGCTTCGTGATGAACCGCCGGCTTAAGCCGAAGCGGTGACGGTGGTGTTTGCCGCTTCGTCGACCTTGCGTGCGTGGATTTCGGCCAGTGCGCGCTTGTACTCCGACGGGAATACCTTGACGAACTTGGTACGTGCGTTGCTCCAGTCGTCCAGCAGCGTGCGGGCACGTGTACTGCCGGTGTACTTGAAGTGACGCTCGATCAAGCCCTTCAGGATCGCCTCGTCGGTCTGCGCTTCGCCGCCGCGCTTCGTGCTGTGCCAGGTCGCGCGCTCGGCCTTGCCGGCCTGATCCTCGTGCGACTGCAGCGGCTCCAAGGCCACCATCGCCATGTTGCACTTGGCGCCGAATTCGCCTTTCGGATCGTAGACGTAGGCAATACCGCCCGACATGCCGGCGGCGAAGTTGCGGCCGGTGTCTCCGAGCACGACGACGGTGCCGCCGGTCATGTATTCGCAACCGTGGTCACCCGTGCCTTCGACGACCGCAATCGCACCGGAGTTACGCACCGCGAAACGCTCGCCGGCCACGCCGTTGAAGAATGCCTCGCCGGCGACGGCGCCGTACAACACGGTGTTGCCGACGATGATGTTCTCGATCGCGCGACCGCGGAACTCGGTGTTCGGACGCACGATGATGCGGCCGCCCGACAAGCCCTTGCCGACGTAGTCGTTGCCTTCGCCGACCAGATCCAGCGTGATGCCGTGTGCGAGGAAGGCGCCGGCCGACTGGCCTGCGGTGCCTTGCAGCTGGATGTGGATGGTGTCGTCAGGCAGGCCTTCGTGGCCGTACTTCTTCGCCACCACGCCGGACAGCATCGCGCCGACGGTACGGTTGACGTTGATGACCGGCGAAATGAAGGAGACCTTCTCGCCATTCTCGATCGCCGGCTTGGCCTGTGCGATCAGCTTGTGGTCCAGCGCCTTGATCAGGTTGTGGTCCTGCTCTTCGACGTGATAACGCACTTCGCCTTCGGCCACTGGCGGCTGGTAGAACATGCGGCTGAAGTCCAGACCCTTAGCCTTCCAGTGCGTGATCGCCTTTGCCTTGTCGAGCAAATCGGAACGGCCGATCAGGTCGTCGAACTTGCGAATACCGAGTTGCGCCATGATCTGACGCGCTTCTTCGGCAACGAAGAAGAAGTAATTCACGACGTGTTCCGGCTTGCCGGCAAATTTCGCGCGCAGCACAGGATCCTGCGTTGCAACGCCGACCGGGCAGGTGTTCAGGTGGCACTTGCGCATCATGATGCAGCCTTCCGCGACCAGCGGTGCGGTCGAGAAGCCCATTTCGTCCGCGCCCAGCAAGCCGGCGATGACGACGTCGCGACCGGTCTTCATCTGGCCGTCTGCCTGCACGCGAATACGCGTACGCAGACCGTTCAGGATCAGCGTCTGCTGCGTTTCGGCCAGACCCAGTTCCCATGGCGAACCCGCGTGCTTCACCGACGACAGCGGCGATGCGCCGGTGCCGCCGTCATGGCCGGCGATCACGACGTGATCGGCCTTCGCCTTCGCAACACCGGTGGCAACCGTGCCGACACCGACTTCCGACACCAGCTTGACGGAAATCGATGCGGTCGGATTGACGTTCTTCAGATCGTGGATCAGTTGCGCCAGATCTTCAATCGAGTAAATGTCGTGGTGCGGCGGCGGCGAGATCAAGCCCACGCCCGGTACCGAGAAGCGCAGATGCGCGATGTATTCGGACACCTTATGGCCAGGCAGCTGACCGCCTTCGCCCGGCTTGGCGCCCTGCGCCATCTTGATCTGAATCTGTTCGGCAGACGTCAGGTATTCGGTAGTGACACCGAAACGGCCCGATGCAACCTGCTTGATCTTAGAGCGCAGCGAATCGCCTGGCAGCAAAGGCAGGTCAACCTGGACCACATCCTTGCCGATCACGGCAGCCAGCGTGGTCGCTTCTTTGATCGGGATACCGCGCAGTTCCGGACGATAACGGCGCGTGTCTTCGCCACCTTCGCCAGTGTTCGACTTGCCGCCGATGCGGTTCATCGCGATCGCCAGCGTAGCGTGCGCTTCGGTAGAGATCGAACCAAGCGACATCGCGCCGGTGGCGAAACGCTTGACGATTTCCTTCGCCGGTTCGACTTCATCCAGCGGAATCGCGGCAGACGGATCAACCTTGAATTCGAACAGACCGCGCAGCGTCATGTGGCGCTTGGACTGGTCGTTGATGATTTGCGCGTATTCCTTGTAGGTATTGAAGTTGTTGGCGCGCGAGGAATGCTGCAGCTTCGCGATCGCATCCGGCGTCCACATGTGTTCTTCGCCGCGTACGCGGTATGCGTATTCGCCGCCGGCATCCAGCGCGTTGGCCAGCACTGGATCGTCGCTGAAGGCCATGTGATGCAGGCGCAGCGCCTCCTCGGCCACTTCGAACACGCCGATACCTTCGACGTTCGATGCCGTGCCCTTGAAGTACTTGTCGACCAGCGACTTGTTCAAGCCGATCGCCTCGAAAATCTGCGCGCCGCAATAGGACATGTAGGTCGAGATACCCATCTTCGACATGACCTTCATCAGGCCCTTGCCGACTGCCTTCTGGAAGTTGACGATGGCTTTTTCAGCCGACAGTTCGCCCGGCAGGTCTTTCGCCATTTCGGCCAGCGTATCCATCGCGAGGTACGGATGAATTGCTTCCGCGCCATAGCCTGCCAGCAGTGCGAAGTGGTGCGTCTCGCGTGCGGAGCCGGTTTCGACCACCAGACCGGTCGAGGTACGCAGACCCTTGCTGACCAGATGCAGGTGAATTGCCGAAGTTGCCAGCAGCGCAGGAATTGCCACCTGATCGGCGCTGACCTTGCGGTCGGATACGATCAAGATGTTGTGACCCGAGTTCACTGCGTCCACCGCTTGCGCGCACAGCGATGCCAGGCGCGCTTCGATGCCCTCCTTGCCCCATGCGACCGGGTAGCAGATGTTCAGCTCATGCGATTTGAACTTGCCACCGGTGTGCGACTGAATATTGCGCAGCTTCGCCATGTCGGCATAGTCGAGCACAGGCTGCGACACTTCTAGACGCATCGGCGGGTTGATGTTGTTGGTGTCCAGCAGATTCGGCTTCGGACCGATGAACGATACCAGCGACATCACCATCGCTTCGCGGATCGGATCGATCGGCGGATTCGTTACTTGCGCGAACAACTGCTTGAAGTAGTTGTACAGCGTCTTGTTCTTGTTCGACATGACTGCCAGCGGCGAGTCGTTGCCCATAGAGCCGGTCGCTTCTTCTGCCGTTGCTGCCATTGGCGACATCAGGAACTTCAGGTCTTCCTGCGTGTAGCCAAACGCCTGCTGCAAATCGAGCAGCGAGGTGCTGCGCTGCGGCTCGGCCGCTTCGGCTTTCAGCTCGTTCAGCTTGATGCGGACCGATTCGATCCACTGCTTGTATGGCTTGGCGTTGGCGTAGGTATCCTTCAGTTCCTTGTCGTCGATGATGCGGCCCGCATCGAGGTCGATCAGGAACATCTTGCCCGGCTGCAGACGCCATTTCTTGACGATCTTCGAATCCGGAATCGGCAGTACGCCGGATTCGGACGCCATCACGACGAAATCGTCGTCGGTGACGAGATAGCGTGCGGGACGCAGGCCGTTACGGTCCAGCGTCCCGCCGATATGGCGGCCGTCGGTGAAGGCCATCGCGGCGGGACCGTCCCACGGCTCCATCATCGCGGCATGATATTCGTAGAAG
>DATAHI010000313.1:0-6367 GCA_036263255.1 Oxalicibacterium sp.
TGTTCGGCGACATCCTGTCGGATGCCGCAGCGATGCTGACCGGTTCGATCGGCATGTTGCCGTCCGCTTCGCTGGATGCGAACAGCAAGGGGTTGTATGAACCGTCGCACGGTTCGGCACCGGACATCGCCGGCAAGGATATCGCCAACCCATTGGCGCAAATCCTGTCGCTGGCGATGATGTTGCGCTATTCGCTGAACAAGGCTGACCAAGCGGATCGTGTCGAAGCCGCGGTGAAGTCGGTACTGAAGCAAGGCTTGCGCACGGTCGATATTCATGAACCGGGCACGACCAAGGTCAGCACCACGCAGATGGGCGACGCGGTCGTTAAGGCATTGGCATAAACTGGGACAGCCGCACAGCGGCTTCGGGTAAAGGGGCGTTTTCATCGCCCGCATGAGGAAATGATGATGAAACGAGTAGGCTTGGTCGGTTGGCGCGGCATGGTGGGTTCGGTCCTGATGCAGCGCATGCAGGAAGAGAAGGACTTCGACTTGATCGAACCGGTGTTTTTCACCACGTCGAACAAGGGCGGCGCAGCACCTGCCATGGCCAAGAACGAAAAGACGCTGCAGGATGCGAACGACATCGACGCGTTGAAGCAGTGCGAGATCATCATTACTTGCCAGGGCGGCGACTACACCACCGAAATTTTCCCGAAACTGCGCGCAGCCGGCTGGGATGGCTACTGGATCGATGCGGCTTCCACGCTGCGCATGAAGGACGATGCAGTGATCGTGCTTGACCCGGTCAACCTGAACGTCATCAAGGACGCAATGGGCCGCGGCATCAAGAATTACATCGGCGGCAATTGCACCAACTCCATCCTGCTGATGGGCGTTGGCGGCCTGTTCCATGCAGGTCTGGTCGAGTGGGTTAGCTCGATGACCTACCAGGCCGCTTCCGGCGGCGGTGCGAATCACATGCGCGAATTGTTGTCCGGCATGGGCGTGGTGCATGGCGCGGTGGCAGAAGAATTGAAGACGCCGTCGTCCGCCATTCTCGATATCGACCGCAAGGTCGCGCAGGCTATCCGTCAGGACGTCCCGACCGAATTCTTCGGCGCCCCGCTGGCTGGCGGTTTGATCCCATGGATTGATGCTCAGCTGGAAAACGGCCAGTCCAAGGAAGAATGGAAGGGCCAAGCCGAAGTGAACAAGATCCTCGGCAACAAGCAGCCGATCCCGGTCGATGGTCTGTGCGTACGCATCGGCGCGATGCGTTGCCACAGCCTGGCGCTGACGATCAAGCTGAAGAAAGATGTGCCGCTGGCCGAGATCGAACAGATCATCCGCGGTGGAAATCAGTGGGTGAAGTGGGTGCCAAATGAGCGTGCCATCACCGTGAAGGAACTGACGCCAGCGTCTATCACCGGCGGTCTTGAAATCGGCGTCGGCCGCGTGCGCAAGCTGAACCAGGGGCCGGAATATCTGTCGGCCTTCGTCATCGGCGATCAACTGCTGTGGGGGGCGGCGGAACCGCTGCGTCGCATGCTTCGCATCATTCTGGGCAAATAAGACCTCTGCCAAGGGCAACGTAACGTTGTCCCGGCGCAACATAAACCCGTCAAATCGCGTTGTTTCGCAACCGATTGGCGGGTTTTAAATTATTTGCCAAGATGCTTGCGCTTGCACGCGTAAGTCCATGATGCTATGGTGAAAGTCCTTAGAAAAACGATAAAGAAGCGTTGCCTGCGCGTCCCGTCCCACGTTTGCCAACGGAAAATTCCATGTCAAGAAAAATGCGGTCTTCCACACGTTCGACACTCTCTTCGTTCAAATTAAAAACGCTCAGTGCCGCGTTTGTTTCCGCATTGATATTGTCCGGCGCACATGCTGCCGGCTTGGGTAAGCTGACTGTGCTGTCGTCGCTGGGACAACCGCTGCGCGCCGAAATCGAGCTGACCTCGGTGGCGCCCGACGAAGCAGGTACATTGGTGCCGCGCCTGGCCCCGGCCGCCGCTTTTCAGCAGGCCAACATTGAAATGAATCCGACGCTGCTTTCGCTGCGCTTTGCAGTCGAACAGCGCGCCTCGGGACCGGTGATCCGTGTCACATCGACGCAAGCAATCAACGAGCCTTATGTGGACATGCTGCTGGAACTCGGCGGCAGCAAGGGCAGCTTCATTCGTGAATACACTTTTCTGCTGGATCCGCCCGAACTGCGTACGCAACAGTCGGCGCAAATAGGTTCGGCCACTTCCGCACGGTCGTTGCCTGCGCCAGCGACAAAGCCGGTACCGGCCGCGGCGCCCGCAGCAGTACCCGCACCGGCTCCGAGCGCGGAAGCCGAACGTCCTGCAGCGGCTCCGGCTGCGCGCCCAGCCAAGTCTGAAACGGTAGCTGCGGCGCCGAAACCGGAACGTGCGGAGGGCGAGGAATACAAGGTCAAGAAGGGCGATACGCTGGCGAAGGTTGCCGGTCAATATCAAGGTGATGGCGTGTCACTGGACCAGATGCTGGTTGCGATGTACCGCGCTAATCCGGATGCCTTTGTTGGCAAGAACATGAACCGCTTGCGCGCAGGCGCCATTCTCTCGGTGCCAAGTGCGGATGAGGCAAAGTCGGTCGGCGCTGGCGAAGCGCATGGTGTGGTGAGGGCACAGGCGACCGATTTCAATGCTTATCGCAGCAAGCTGGCGAACCAGGTCGCGAGCGCGACGCCGAAAGAGTCCGACGAATCGCGTCAGGCTGCCAGCGGCAAGATCACAGCCAAGGTGCAAGATGAGGCAGGTAATGCCGGCGCATCGAAGGACAAGCTCAAGCTGTCGAAATCCGGCGCGGGCGCACCCGGTAACGAAAAGGCCGGCCCAAGCGCAGAAGAGATGATCGCGAAGGACAAGGCGCTCGAAGAAGCAAATGCCCGCGTGAAGGAGCTTGAGAAGAACGTTAACCAGTTGCAGCAACTGCTCGAAGTCAAGAACCGCGATCTGGCGGCGCAGCAAAAGCAGGCGGAAGCCAGCAAAACGGCCGCTGCGCCTGCTCCTGTTGTGCCTCCGGTAACTGCGCCGGCTTCGGCGCCCGCGGCAACCGTTACGGCGCCTGCATCATCGGTTGCCGCAACGACGACTCCAACGTCGTCGACCGCAGCAGAGCCGGCATCCGCAGTCGCTGCCGCACCGGTAACGCCGCCGGTCGCCAAGCCGAAGCATCGCCTAGTGGCGCCGCCACCACCGCCGCCAGAACCAAGTTTCCTCGAAGATCTCACGGGTAACCCGTTGTTCCTGCCGGGCGCAGCTGTGTTGTTGGCCCTGCTTGCGGGCCTCGGCATCTACAGCGCACGCCGACGCAAGCAAGTGCCGGCAAAATCGTTTGAAGATAGCGTCATTACCGATTCCACCTTGAAGTCGAATTCGCTGTTCGGCTCGACTGGTGGCCAGAGCGTGGATACCAACAACAGCGTGTTCAACTCCAACTTCGTGCCTTCGGCCAGCCAGCTGGATACGAACGAAGTCGATCCGATTGCGGAAGCCGACGTGTACATCGCGTATGGTCGCGACGCACAGGCAGAGGAAATCCTGAAGGAGGCATTGCGCAATCAGCCGGACCGCCACGCGGTGCGCGTCAAGCTGCTGGAGATCTATGCAAACCGCAAGGACGTGCGTTCCTTTGAAATCCTCGCTACCGAACTGTACAGTCTGACCAGGGGCCAGGGCGACGACTGGCAGCAGGCTGCCAACCTCGGCGCAATGCTGGATCCGGGGAATCCGTTGTATTCCTCGGGCAATACCGGCGTGGACGTCACCTCGCATACGGCCAGCCTTGATACCAAGACTCGTCCGATAGATGAGCCGGGATTGGATGCGCTGCTCGAAACGACACAGGTGAAACCGGGCGCCAACGCAGTCAATACCATCGAAAGCTCGCCGTACTTTGGCAGCACGACGCTGCTGGCGGACGACGCGCTGAGCATTCCAACCGCACCGCAGACGACGACCAATCACAAACCGGAAGAAGTCGAGGATCTGGACTTTGATCTGGATGGCCTCGAACTGGACAGCGGTACCAAGAAGGAAGCGGAAGCGTCCGCACCGGAAATGCCGGCCGAGATTGCTTCGCTTGATCTGGATTTCCTCGACAAGAAGTCCGAGGAAACGAAGGAACCCGCTCCCGAGCTGAACGATCTGTCCTTCGACTTGAAAGATGAACCGGCAGCACCGGCGCCGACGCCAACTGCAGCCGCACCGGAAGTGCTCGTTCCCGAAGCGATGGGACTGGACTTCCCCGGCATCCCGCCGACATCGCAAACGGAAGCCGCAAAGCCGGCCGAGCGGCCTGAGATGGCGGAAGCGCCGATGCAGGATCTTGGCGGCGCACTGGATCTGCCGGCGCTGGAAGGCTTGTCGGATGACGAGCAGTATTCCGGCAGCGCCGAAATGGCGACCAAGCTGGATCTTGCGATCGCCTACCAGGAGATCGGTGACAAGGAAGGTGCGCGCGAATTGCTGGAAGAAGTGGTCAAGGGCGGTAATTCCGAACAGATCGACAAGGCCAGGAACCTGCTCGCCAAATTGGCCTGACGAATTAGTTCTTTATGTGACGGGCGCAATGCTATGCTTGCGCCCGTTTTCTTTTATGGCTTTGGCCGCAGGCAGATTGCAATATGAGCAGCGAATCGAAACGCATCGTGCTCGGCGTCCAGTATGACGGTGCGCCGTGGCAAGGCTGGCAGACGCAGCCGAGCGGGCTGACGGTGCAGGATACGCTTGAGCGGGCGTTGCGCGAGTTTACTGGCAGCGATATCGAGACGACTTGCGCCGGGCGTACCGACGCTGGCGTGCACGCGCTGGAACAGGTCGTGCATTTCGACACCGATCTCGATCGCGAGATGATGTCTTGGGTGCGCGGTGTGAATACTTTCTTGCCGCCGTCGATCGCGGTGCGCTGGGCGGCCAGGGTGCCGTACGATGCGGACTCCACCGAGTTGGATGCGTTCCACGCGCGTTTCAGCGCGCGTTCGCGGCGTTATCAGTACTTGCTGTACAACCATCCGGTGCGTTCGCCATTGCTGGTCGGCAAGGCGGGTTGGGCCTTCCGAGAACTCGATATCGACGCAATGCGCGAGGCGGCGTCGCACCTGACCGGCGAACATGATTTTTCCGCTTTCCGCTCGGTGCAATGCCAGGCGAAGACACCGATCAAGCTGATGCACGAGATCCGCATCGAGCAACGGGGCGATTTGTGGCGTTTCTCCTTGCACGCGAATGCTTTCCTGCATCACATGGTGCGAAATATCGTCGGCTCACTTCTCGTGGTAGGCAACGGTTCACGCCCGGTGAGCTGGTTGAAAGACGTGCGCGACGGTAAGGACCGCAAATACGCGGCGCCGACTTTCATGCCGGATGGTTTGTACCTTGCAAAAATCGATTACGATCCGAAATGGAAGTTGCCGCAGGAGGCGACGCGGCATTTCCTATGGCCAGAAGACAACGAACACGCATGACACACCGCACAAGAATCAAGATTTGCGGCCTGACCCGGCCGGAAGACCTGCAGGGCGCCGTTGCCGCCGGGGCGGACGCGGTCGGGTTTGTGTTTTATGCCGACAGCCCGCGCTATATCGCCCCCGAGGCAGCCGCGGCATTGATTGCAGCCGTGCCCCCTTTCGTTACGACCACCGGGCTGTTCGTCAATGCGACTCTCGACGAGGTAAAACGCATTCTCGCGATCGCACCGGTGGCGATGTTGCAATTCCACGGCGACGAAACGGCGGAACAATGCGCCGCCATTGCTGCCGAGATGAACCGTCCGTTCACACGTGCATTGCGTGTGAAACCGGAAATGCACGCAGACGATTTGCTAGAATACGAGTCCGAATATCGCGCCGCCAGCCCATTGTTCGCAGGCTTGCTGCTCGACACTTTTGTTGACAGTTATGGCGGTAGTGGAAAGGTCTTCGATTGGTCCGTCATTCCCGCAAACCTCGCGCCTCTGGTCGTTTTGAGTGGTGGCTTGAACGCACAAAACGTCACTGAAGCGGTGACGCGCGTCCAGCCGCATGCCGTCGACGTCAGCAGTGGCGTCGAACAAGGCAAGGGCATCAAGGACGTGGGGAAAATCCGCGCCTTTATCGAAGCGGTTCGCAAGGCGGACGCTTCGTAGTCTCCAACATTCAAAGAGAACAGCATGAAAGAACTTGATGCGCTCGGCAATCAGGCGGAGCGGCAGCCGATTCGCGAGACCGCGATTCACCAGACCGCCCCGTACAACCTTCCCGATGCCAAGGGGCACTTCGGTCCCTACGGCGGCAGCTTCGTTTCCGAAACCTTGAGCCATGCATTGGCTGAGCTGAAGGCGGCCTACGCGAAATACAGCAAGGATCCTGACTTCCTCGCGGAATTTCACGACGATCTCAAGCATTTCGTCGG
>DATAHI010000314.1:0-4753 GCA_036263255.1 Oxalicibacterium sp.
CGAGGCCGCAATGGAGCCGGGGCCGACGGTCAGCGGAAAACTGATCGGATAGAAGCTGCGCATCTTGAATTCTTCTTCCGACCACGCTTTTTCCGTCGCCACTTCATCGCGAATCGCGTTCTGCCCTTCGTCGTGCAGCAACCGCCAGCCAGTCACTGCCACCAGAATGCCGCCACCGATGCGCACGATGGGCAGCGAAATGCCGAAGAAAGCCAGCACGTGCGAGCCGATAAACATTGCGCCCAGGAGCATGAACCAGCAGTTCAGCGCTACCTGGCGCGCCAGACGCGCCTCTGCTTCGCGCGACATGTAGCGCGACAGATTTGCGAATACCGGCACGTTGCCGAAAGGGTCGAGGATCGGCAGCAGCGTGATCGGGATCAGGATGGCTGCCTTGAGGAAAACGATGAGCATGAGACGCGATCTATCGGGAAGCTGCTGTCATTATTCGTCGATGGCATAACCGGCTGCAAGCCACGCGTCGATACCGCCGCTCAGCGGCCGCACCCGACTATAGCCGCGCTGCATCAGCTTCTTTGCAACGCGTGCCGCCGAAGCTTCGTTCGGGCAGGCGCAATAGATGATGACTTCGGAATCCGCATCGGTATTCACCAGCAGGTCGAGATCATCGTCCGACATCACCAGTGCACCGGGGATGCGTCCGCCCTGGCGCGCCACGTTCGAGCGTACGTCGATGACGGTTGGCGGCTTTTCAGTCTTCAACAGCTGATCGAGCTCTTCGACACTGATGCGCGCCATGCGCAGTTCACGCAAAAAGCTTTGCCGCTGGTACCACTTTTTCGCCAGATAAACGGCAAAGGCAAGCGCCACCAGCGCGATGCCCCATTTGCCGAGGTTTTCCAGTATCGTCAGCAGGTCGTCGATGGCCGAGCTGAAAAGCGAACCGAGGAAGATTGCCGAGCCGACCCACAGCGCTGCGCCCAATGTATCGAAAAACAGAAAGCGACCGGAGCGCGTACCGATCGCACCGGCGAGCGCACTGGCAACGGAGGCGAACCCGGGAATGAATTTGGCAACCATCAGCGATGGTGCGCCCCAGCGCGTGTAAAAGCCTTCCGTCTGGCGCACGCACGAATCCGGGGACAGCGAGATGCGGCACAGGCTCGCCATCACACGGCCGCCGAACTTGCGGCCGGCCCAGTACCAGCCGAGATCCGCGATCATTGCGGCAGCGACGGCCGTCACGAACAATGTCGCCGTCGAATACTGGCTGGTGCTCAGCATCGCGCCGGTTAGCACCAGCGTCGGATACGCCGGGACGGGCGCCCCCATCTGTTCGATCAGCACATTGCCGAAGACGAACAGCAATCCGTATTCGCGGATCAGATCGAACAGATGGCTCATTGCTCTTCTTTCTCGTTATTGTTCTCAGTTGCCTGCATGAGCGTCAGCATAGCAGGAAGCATCGTAATTCAGATGGCGATGCACCAGAGCAATTGCAAGGGGCGTCGAATTTTCGTACGGCACGCCGGTCCAAGCGCCATTCGATGTCAACACACGAGGAGCCTGCCATGCCCGAAAAGGAAAATCATCTGATGGAAGAAGCCGATATCGGCAGCGGCGAAAAAAAATCCGGCGAGAAAGATACGCAGAAGGAAGTCAGCAAGGTCAGCAATCCGCAGATGCAGCGGGAATCAGCCGACGACGACCTGGAGAAGGATCCGAATTATCAGGCGCGTTCAAAGCGGCGCCCGGAACGCTGAGCATGCGCCTTGCGGGTCAGCCGCGGGAGGCGTGCTCCGCCATTGCCTCGCCGAAGCGTACTGCGCGCGTGGCAAGCCATTCCGGATTGAACTGCAGCACGCCTTGCGGGAACAGCATCACAACAGTCGAGCCGAGCAGGAAACGGCCCATCTCGTCGCCCTTTTTCAATTCCACGCGCTGTTCGTTGTAATGCCATTCGCGCAGATTGTTGTAACGGGAGGCATTGACTGCGCCGTGCCATACCGTTGCGATACTGCCGACGATGGTGGCGCCGACCATCGTCATGATAAAGGGGCCGAATTCGCCCTCGAACACACAGACGACACGCTCATTGCGCGCAAACAGGTTCGGTACGCCCCGCGCGGTGGCCGGATTGACGGAGAACAAATCGCCCGGCACGTAGATCATGCGTGTAAGCCGGCCGTCGCATGGCATGTGCACACGATGGTAGTCGCGCGGACTCAGATACAGCGTGGCGAAAGCCCCGTGCTCGAAGCGCTGCGCCAACTGCGGATCGCCGCCCACCAGCGCGGTCGTCGTGTAATTGTGGCCCTTGGCCTGGATGATCTGGTCTTTTTCTATCGTGCCGAACTGGCTGATCGCGCCGTCTACCGGGCAAATAAAGTCAGCCTCGGCCAGCGGACGCGCACCCTGACCAAGCGCACGCGTAAAGAATTCGTTGAAGCTGGCGTAACTGGTGATGTCCGGGTTGGCCGCCTCGTCCATGTTCACGCCGTACTTCCGCACGAACCAGCGGATCAATGCCGTCGTCGCACCGCCCGCCTTGGCGCTGGCAACCTTGCCGGCAAATGCGGTCAGTGCACGCTTGGGCAACAGGTACTGCGGCAGGATAGATAGGCGATCGGACACGGTATGAATTATCAGTTATAGGGAAATGCGGTGTGCGATTGTACCCGTCCACACCGGCTTGTCCATTGCGATTCGGGAGTCCGCGATTTGTTCCGCAGGCGTCAAGCCTTGGCGGTCTTGATCGCGGTAATGCGGTCGATGAAAAACTCGCCGTCGATCACCTTGCGGTGCGGCATCGCCGTCAATGCGAAGCCCGGGGCGCCCTGTTGAAGCCAGGTATTCACCATGGCGTCGAAGTCCTCGGTCTTCATCTTCAGCATCTGCGCCGAAATGACAAACTGCGCGCCGTCCTTCTGCCGCTCGACGATTTCATGCACGGTGGCCATCGTTCGTCTCCGTCCTTGTTCTATTTTTAGGAAAGTTCGTCATCATAACGGCTGAGGACTTCGATTTCCATTAAGACGATGTAAGGATTCGTATCCGCGCTACTTGCGCTTTGCCGGCGGCCCCGAAAACACGAGCTGGCATGGATCGGACGCCGGATTCGCACCGTCCCAGATCGCAGTCGCCACGATGCTTGCGCCACTGGTCAGAATGGCGGCGCCGATACGCGCAATCACGCTTCCAACGCCGGCTTCATCGAGGTTAAGTTGCGGCTTGGCGATTTTCCCGACGAGCTTGATATCGCCGGCAAAGGTCGAAATGCCGAGGTTGACGCCGGACCGTGCGCGCAGGCGACCGTGGAGATCGACTTCTTCCTTCCGCATGTCCACGGTGCCGCTTCCCAGTATCTGGCTCGCTTCACTTCGTGCGCCGGCAATGCCGTCACCACGCGCAACGCCAGACTTGAACGGCAGGCGCAAGCTGGCGCAGGTCAGATCGACGCTATCCGCATCGCGTGCGGAAAACAAGCCGTTCATCCAGAACTCGGCGCGCCCCGCCTTTTCGGACAGGATTTTCGCGGGTCCGATGCGGATGTTCATCGGACCGCTGATACCCGCGGCCAGATCTTTCATTGAGGTACCCCGGGTGCTGAGCCGGGCATCGACCTCCATCGGGCCACCGCTGATGTTGAGTTTCTTGCCGCTGTCCTTGAACCACGTTCCGAGCTGCGTGCCGTGCAATTGCAGATGTAACTGCACGGCCTGATGTCTGCCCTCGAACAAGGCTTCGCCTTCCGTACTGCCGCCCAGCAATTTGCCGCTGAAATGCTGCGCCGTCATGCGGTCATCGTTGAAGCGCAGGTCGGCTGCCGCGTCTTTCACCGTAACGCCGGACCGTAGATCCAATGCGTCTATCCGCACCTGCGCCCTGCCCTGCATACCGTCCAGCGCGACCAGCATTGCCCATGGCAAGGGATGATCATGAAACAGCTCTCCTTCGGGCTTGGGCGGCAAAGGCGGCATGCCTGCGTCGACGAAGGTCCGATCCATGTCGACGTGATCTGCCCGCAACTGCACGTCGAAGACAGGTTTGCTGTCGCGCCGCCACATGCCTTCGCCGCTGGCGTGCATGCTGCCCAGTTGCAATTGCGCGTCACTTACAGCGATGCTTTCCGCCGTGCCTTGTACTCGCGCACTGGCTTTCAACGCGGCAGGCAAGCCGTGATCGACATGGAAAAAGCCGAAGGCCTCCTTCAGCGAACGTGCATCGATCGCGAACCGCACATCAAAATCGCGCGTGGCCGCACTCAGCGGCAGCACGCCCTCCAGTCGCGCACCGGCATCGCCCGAATGAAACGTGAGCGTGCCTTGTGTATGCGCGCCGGCAATGCCGATCTGCGACAAATCCTCGAAGCTGCCGTTTACCTCCAATGGATGACCATTGTTCTCCAGCACCATGCCGAGCGACAGTTTGCGCAAGCCGGGTGCACAATCGATCTTCACTTTCGTCACCTGCCAGGCATTCGCCTGCTGTGTGCCGTCGCGATAGAGAATGCGGCCGTCGCTGATGCGCAAAGTGCTGAGATCGGTGAGCGAAGGCGGCAAACCGTGTCCTCCACCGGAGGTAGGCGACAACACCCAGTTGCGGCGACCATCCGGTGCGGCTTCAAGATTGACTGCCGCTCCCTGCACATCCAGGCGGCTGATCGCGATCTTGCCGTGCAACAGAGGCCAAGGATCGAGCCGCGCACCCATTTCGTCGATTTCCAGGAAATGCTTGTCTTGCGCCCAGTCGGCATTGGCGACCACCACGCCCCTCGCATGCAGGCGTGGGG
>DATAHI010000315.1:0-2188 GCA_036263255.1 Oxalicibacterium sp.
CGATCAGTGCCAAAGCAGCGAGCACTACGGTGACGATCGTCAATTTGCGGTTTTCGATCAAATCGCCGAGCGGCACCAGGAAAAACAGGCCGAGCGCGTAACCCACTTGCGTCAGCGACACGATCAGACTGGCGGTGTGCGGCGAGATGCCGATATCGGGCGCAATCAAATCGATGATCGGTTGCGCGTAATAGATATTGGCGACGATGGCGCCGCAGAAGAAAGCGAACAGCATGACCATGCCGTCGCTTAGCGTATGTACGTGCTGGGGGGAAGAAACGCGGGACATATGGAGGAAAACAGTGGCGTCGTGCAAAAGCGAGCAGCTTACAAGATTGCGGCGAAGCGCGTACGACGCCCGTCTGGTTTGCGTCCTCTCATCTAAATACATCACGTTATGATATAATTTCCGCTTTCGTCTGCGAGCAGGTTTTCTTCATGGTTTCTTCTTCGCTGGAACAATCCGATTTCGAAGCGCTTTCCGAATTCCGCTATCAGCTACGGCGTTTCCTGCGATTCAGCGAAGACGCTGCGCAAAGCGTCGGCCTGACGCCGCTGCACTATCTGGTGCTGCTGCACATCAAGGGCTTTCCCGGACAGGATTGGGCCACCGTCGGCCAGCTGGCGGAGCGTCTGCAGATTCAGCATCACGGCGCGGTGGCATTGGTGTCGCGCTGCGAGAAGGCCGGTCTGGTTGCGCGCTCGCCGGGCTTGACCGACAGGCGCCAGGTGCGCGTCAGCCTCACGCCGCTCGGCGAAAAGCAGCTACGTCACCTGGCCGAACTGCATCGCAACGAATTACGTTCACTGTCCAAAGTCTTCAAAGTCGCGCGTATCTCCGCATTCAATGATGCCGAGAGCGAAAGTTGAGCGACGTCACTCTTTCTCCTATCCCTGACTGACATTCCATGCATCCCCATCAACGTGATTTCTCGTCGGACCGCCGCGTGCTTTTTCTATGTGCGATTGCGGCATTGATCGGTTCGCTCAGCACGATTGCAGCGTTCGTGTTGTTAAAGCTGATCTACTTCTTTACCAATCTGTTTTTCTTTCAGACCTTTTCCTTCGTTGAACGCTCGCCGTCGCACCACGCGTTGGGCGCGGCGGTTGTCATCGTCCCCATCATCGGCGGCCTGATCGCGGGCCTGATTGCGCGATACGGTAGCGACAAGGTGCGCGGTCACGGTATTCCCGAAGCGCTGGAAGCGATCTTGTTCAAGAAAAGCCAGATGTCGCCCAAGGTTGCGGTGCTCAAGCCGCTGACCTCCGGCATCGTGATCGGCAGTGGCGGGCCGTTCGGTGCAGAAGGCCCGATCATCATGACGGGCGGCGCCATCGGTTCCTTGATTGCGCAGAATTTCTCCGTCAGCGCGGCTGAACGCAAGACGCTGCTGGTGGCCGGTGCGACGGCCGGTATGACAGCCGTGTTCGGCACGCCGATTGCTGCCGTGCTGTTGGCAGTGGAACTGCTGCTGTTTGAATGGCGTCCCCGCAGTCTGATTCCAGTGATGATCGCCTGTGCGGTTGCCGGTTTTGCGCGGCCCTTGCTGATGGGCAGCGGGCCCTTGTTTCCGATGCAGACCGGAAGCGTCGGCTGGGAAGCCTTTGTGGTCTGCATTGTGGCTGGCTTGTTAAGCGGCATGCTGTCGGCGCTGATGTCAGCTTCCCTGTACAAGATCGAAGACTGGTTCGGTAAACTGCCGCTGCACTGGATGTGGTGGCCGGCGCTGGGTGCGGTGGCGGTGGGTGTTGGCGGTTATTTCCAGCCGCGCGCCCTGGGTGTCGGCTATGACGTGATTGCGGATCTGCTGCATGGGCATCTTGGGCTGACGATCGCCTTGTCACTGCTGTGCGTGAAAGCGGTGATCTGGGTCATCGCATTGGCATCCGGTACTTCCGGCGGCGTGCTGGCGCCTCTGCTGATGCTCGGAGCGGGCCTCGGTGTCGTGATCGCCAGCGTTGTGCCGGGTACCGATCCGACCTTGTGGCCGCTGGTATGTATGGCGGCGGTGCTGGCGGGCGTGCTGGGGGCGCCATTGACCTCGACCACCTTCGCGCTCGGCCTGACCGGCGATTTCAATGCGCTATTGCCATTGCTGCTGGCGACGGGCGTGTCCTACGGCTTCACGGTACTTGCGATGAAGCGTTCGATCATGACGGAGAAGATTGCGCGCCGCGGTTTGCACAT
>DATAHI010000316.1:0-23391 GCA_036263255.1 Oxalicibacterium sp.
GCGCCTCATCCCGCTGAAGGAGGGCAAGGGCCGCGCCGCGGCGGTGGAGATCATGCTGAATTCACCGCTGATTTCCGATCTGATCTTCAAAGGCAATGTGCATGAGATCAAGGAAATCATGAAGAAGTCGCGCGAGCTCGGCATGCAGACTTTCGATCAGGCGCTATTCGACCTGTATGAAGCAGGCAAGATCAGCTACGAAGATGCGCTGCGCAACGCCGATTCGGTCAACGATTTGCGTCTGTCGATCAAGCTCCACGGAAAAGAAGCGCAGACACGCGACCTGAGCAAGGGCACCGAGCATCTCGGTATCGTATGACCGGGCATGCTGGCAATGTCCACGATTTCTCTGTGGTCGCGCTTTCCGGTGCGACGGTCTCGTTGTCGCAGTATCGCGGCAAGGTTCTGCTGATCGTCAATACCGCCAGTCAGTGCGGTTTCACGCCACAGTACAAGGGCCTGGAACAACTCTACCGACAATTCGGTGAGCGCGGCCTGGAAGTGCTCGGTTTTCCTTGTAATCAGTTCGGGAATCAGGAACCGGGCAATGCGGTCGAGATCGCGGCCTTTTGCGAAGAGAATTACGGCGTCAGCTTTCCGCTGTTTGCGAAGACCGACGTCAACGGCGACCGAGCCGAACCGCTGTTCCAATATCTGAAGCAAGCCGCCCCCGGGCTGCTTGGCAGCAAGCGCATCAAGTGGAATTTCACCAAGTTCCTGATCAGGAAAGACGGTTCGGTCTACCGTCGCTATGGGCCGCCAACCAAGCCGGAAGATATCGCAGCCGATATCGAAAAGCTGCTGGCGGAATAGCAAGCCAGCACGCGAAGCGAAGCTGCGGTAGGCTTTGCATTTGGCGCGGCGACCTGCCGCATCTTCTTGATTTTTCTTTCTACAACATCATGGGCAATCGACTGACCAAAATCGCTACGCGCACAGGCGACAACGGCACTACCGGCCTTGGCGACGGCACGCGCGTCGCCAAGGATGCACTGCGCGTGCATGCAATGGGCGACGTAGACGAGCTAAATGCGCATCTTGGCCTGCTATTGTGCGAAGACATGCCGGCTGACTTGCGCGGAGAGCTCGTATCGATCCAGCACGATTTATTCGATATCGGCGGCGAGCTCTCCATCCCCGGCTATCGGATGATCGAGGAGCTACACGTATTGCGGCTGGATACCCTGCTTGCAAAGTACAACGCCGAGTTGCCGCCACTGAAGGAATTCATCCTGCCCGCCGGTTCGCGCGCCGCCGCACAGTCGCATGTCTGCCGCACGGTGTGCCGCCGCGCCGAACGCACTGTGGTCACGCTCGGACAAGCGGAAACGATCAACGACGGCATACGCAAATACCTGAATCGCCTGTCCGACTTGCTGTTCGTCCTGTCGCGCATACTGAATCGCTACGCAGGCGGCAGCGATGTATTGTGGGAAAAGGATCGCCGACGAGGGTAATCTTCTTCCAGATCCAAACGGCGCCCGATGCGCCGTTTTTTATTGCCCGGGGCATGATGCCCTTGGTCAAAATAGCCATGGAGCGATGACATTCTGACCTTCAGATACCGCAGGACGAGCCGTTGTAATGCAAAGCGCAGGTCGTTTGTGAGCGGGGAAAAGTTGGAAACACGTAGCCATGTCATGAAATATCTGGGAGCGGTCGCCCTTTGGCCGACTCTTTTTCTCGCGTTGTGCCTCGCGACATGGATAGCGGCTTATCTGAAAATCAATGAAAGCCGGCATGCGGCAGAAAAAAAGGCCGTCAATCATGCCGTGTCGATGGCGAAGACCTATTCGGAACAGTTGTCCCGTACCGTTCAGCAAATTAACCTGCTGTCCCTGAACGCGAAATACGATTGGGAACATCATCGAACCCGGTTGGACCTGCAGGATCAGGTCAAGCACGGTTTGTATCCTTCCAACGACTTTTCGCTGACGATTGCAGATCACACCGGTATTGCTTTGACCAGTACCTTGGGCGGTCCGCATATCGACATAACGGACCGCGCTTATTACATTTTCCACAAGACGAACAACAGCACCGAGCTGCGCGTCGATCCGGAAAAAAGCATCAGCCGCCGTTCGGGGCGAACGGTGATCCGCTTTACACGACGGCTGGAGAAATCCAGCGGCCGTTTCGACGGCATCGTCATCGTGTCGGTCACTCCCGCATTTCTCGCGACTTTCAGTGATGAAGCCTTCCTCGGCGCACGCGATTTCATCTCCGTGCGTCACGAAAGCGGTACGCTGCTCGCCAGCAAAAAGGGAAAACAAATACAGGGAACGGAAATCCATATCAACCCTCCCATGTTCAAGGGTACCGAGGGCGTGGTTCGCGTATCCGGCGATCACTACAAGGACGGTGTCGTACGCATCGTCGCCTGGCACAAGGTCGACGGTTATCCGCTCGTCGCCTACGTCGGTCTGGCCGAGCACGATGCGACCAGTGCGTATGCCAACGAAAAAAACAATTATCTGCAGTTCGCCTGGGCAGCCACTTTTCTCTTCATCGCATGCGGTGCGATCGGCAGCCTCTACTCTGGACGCATCGCATTGCGTAGACGGCAGGCGCAAGAGATCAGCGCGACCTTTCACCTGGCAATCGACGATGCGCGCGAGGGCTTTTACATGGTGCGTGCCGTCGCATCGAAAGGGCATGTGCGCGACTTCATCATCGAAGATTGCAATGAACGCGGCGCGGCGATGTTCAATTACCCGAAACAGGAGCTGATTGGTGCACGGCTCTCGCAAATTTCACTGACGGGTTGCTTTACCAATACGTTCGCCGCCTGCAACCATGCAATGAAAGCCGGTTTCTTCGAAGATGAATTGACGGTCGATGACCCAGTCACCGGAGAAAGGCAATGGTTGTATCGGCGACTCGTCCGTTCCAATTCCGGTCTTGCGGTCACCATTCGCGACGTCACCGAAGCAAAGCGTAACGAACTCATGCTGCAGAAGTGGGCGAATACCGATGAATTGACGGGACTTCCGAACCGGCACTGCCTGCTTCATCTGCTGCCGGCTGCGCTGAGGAACGCTGCCGTCAACGATCAGATGTTCGTCGTGATGTTTCTCGATCTGGATAACTTCAAGCACGTCAACGATTCGCTGGGTCATGCCTTCGGCGACAACTTGTTGAAGATGGTGGCGGAAAGACTGAAAGGCATCTTGCGGGATGACGACATGGTCGTACGTTTGGGCGGCGACGAATTCACGGTACTGCTGAAAACCGTCTCCGGCATGCCCGAAGTCGAAGCAGTCGCCGTGCGCATCATCGAATCGCTCGGTCAGGATTTGGTGATGCAGGGGCGCGTCATTTCCATCGGCGCATCGATCGGTATCAGCTGTTTCCCTGCCGACGGCATCGACGCCGACACCCTGATCCAGAAGGCCGATATTGCGATGTACGCGGCGAAGGACGACGGCAAGAACACCTATCGCTTCTACGAGCAATACCTGTTCGACCGTATCAAGGACGACCTCCATGCCGAAGACGAACTGGCAAGCGCAATCAAGTCCGACCAGTTCATCATGTTCTACCAGCCGCGCGTGCGCGCAGAAACCGGCGAAATCACCGGATTGGAAGCCCTGGTCCGTTGGCAGCATCCGACGCGGGGCATCGTGATGCCGGGCCATTTCATTCCCATTGCTGAACGGACAGGCACCATCGTGCAACTCGGTGCGCTGATCATCGACAAGGTGTGCAGCCAGATCGCGCGATGGAAAAATGAAAACGGACTCGTTCTCTCGATTTCCGTGAACGTCTCGCCGCGGCAGCTGGAAGAAGGCGGGATCGACGATATCGTCGTTGCCGCGATCACTAGGCATCAGGTTTCGCCAAGAGAGCTTGAACTGGAATTGACCGAATCGTCGATGATGAGCGAGTCCGCCGACGTAATGTCTCAATTGGCGGCATTACGTGCCCTCGGCATCGATCTGCATGTAGACGATTTCGGCACCGGTTACTCCTCGCTTTCGCGCATCCAGCAAACCGACATGCAGGTGATCAAGATCGATCGCGCCTTCACTTCCCGCCTCGGCACCAGTACGCAGGCGAATGCACTGGTGAAGACGATCGTGTTGATGGCACAGGCCTTGAACATGAGCGTGATTGCGGAAGGGGTGGAAACGGTCGATCAGCTCTCTGCGCTGCGCGACATGCATTGCGAGGAAGTACAGGGTTACCTGCTTTCACGCCCGTTGGCGGCAGCCGACGTACCCGATTTCATCCGTCACTGGGATTTTCACGCCGCAGTGTTCGCCGAACCGAAATTGGCAGCCAGCGGTTCTTGACACGCCTTACCGCCGCAGCTTCTGCAGTTCATTTTGAAGCGTCGCCTCGGAAAGACCACCGACATGGATGGATACGACCTTGCCGTCCGCTGCAACAAACAAGGTGGTGGGCAGGGCTGCAGCGCGCAGCTGCTTCATCAATGTGCCGTTGGCGTCAGCCACCACAGTCTCCTGCGGCACACCGGCCTCTTTCATGAATTGCAGGGCATCGGCGAGATTGCTGTCTTCGTTGATAAAAACGAAGGCAAGGTCATGCCGTTGCGCCGCAGTCCGCACCAGCATCGGCATTTCGCGACGGCATGGCGGGCACCAGCTCGCCCACAAATTCAGTACCATCGGCTTGCCCTGCCCCATCTGCTGTAAGTGCGTCGTTTGACCGCTGAACGTCGTAACTTCCGATGCCGGCAGGCTGAGGTTTTCCGGCAGCGCGTGCATCGATGGATTCACGTAAATCCATGCCAGCAGAAACGCGAACACACCGGCCGCAATCGGTGTGCGGAGTTCGGCGCGCCGCCATGCGCGCCGGATAGCAAATGCCGCCCCTGCCACAATTCCGGTAACGATATCGAAGCCACCGTCGCGGATGTCCAGCATCGCGAGCGGTGCAGTTGCGTATTGCGGAAACCAGCGCAGCACGAACACGAGACGCGCGGCCAGCACACCTGCCAGGATGATTTGCAGCGACGTGTCGAAGACTCTCAGCTTTCGTCGCCATGCCACCACCTGTGCCACGCAGATGGCGACGAGGAAGCAGCATAAAAGCAGCAATTGGGAAGTCTGGATGGCAAAAACGCCGAGGCTGATGCTGGACATAGGAAGCGGCTTATTCTTGAAGGGTTCGATGCAAGCACATGTGAAGTAGTTCGCATCGCATCCGCTCGCGGTTACATCTGCTTCCGGCAAACACAGAAAAGAAAAACGGCGCCTGAAGGCGCCGTCGACGGTGCGAGTTGCCGCGCTGCTATGCCCGCTTGTCGTGCTCGATCAGCGCGTAAGCAGAGTGGTTGTGGATCGATTCAAAGTTTTCCGCTTCCAGCGTATAGGCCAGCACGCGTTCGTCCTTGTTCAGTACGCCGGCGACGTCGCGCACCAGATCTTCGACGAATTTCGGATTTTCATACGCGCGCTCCGTGACGTATTTCTCATCCGGACGCTTCAGCAAGCCATACAGCTCGCAGGAGGCTTGCGCTTCGATCTGCGCAATCAATTCCTCCACCGCCAGCTCGCCATTCAACACCGCATGAACCGTGATGTGCGAACGCTGGTTGTGAGCGCCATACGCGGATATTTTCTTCGAGCATGGGCACAGACTGGTTACCGGCACCATCAGCTTCAGCGTGATCGTGATTTCGCCATTTCTGATTTCGCCCGTCATGCCGACTTCGTAATCGAGCAGACTCTGCACGCCGGACACCGGCGCGGTCTTGTTGATGAAGTACGGAAAGCTGACTTCGATGCGGCCTGCCTTTGCCTCCAGCAGCGCCAGCATGTCGCGTAGCATCTTGCTGAACACCGCCACGTCAAGCGGACCGTGCATGCCTTCCAGCAGCGCGATGAAGCGCGACATGTGCGTGCCCTTTTGCTCTTCCGGCAAATGCACATACATATTCCAAGTGCCGACAGACGGCTGCGTGCCCGTCGACGTTTTCACAGTCAACGGATAGCGCACGCCCTTGACGCCGACGCGCTGGATGGCGATGTGCCGGGTATCGGGTGTGCTTTGCACGTCGGGAATGGCGGCAAGGCCGGAATCGCGAATATTCATGGTGAACCTGTTTTCGAGCGGCACAGCGGCCGCATATCACACTGCTGGTATTGCTGCCGCCCGATTAGGCGACCTCACTGCTTGTTATTGACGACGAGGCGCGGCTCGCCCTTTGCAAAACGCTGGCGGATCGCGGCGGCGATACCTTTCGCATCCAATCCGCACATGGCGAGCAATTGCTGCGCATCGCCATGATCGATAAATTGATCCGGCAAACCCAGATGCAAGATCGGTTTGACAATACCGGCCGCAGCCAACGCCTCGGCGACCGCCGAACCGGCGCCGCCCATGATGGAACCCTCTTCCACCGTCACAAGCGCATCGTGGCTCGCGGCAAGTTTCTTGACCAGCTCGACATCGAGCGGCTTCACAAAGCGCATATTTGCCACGGTGGCATCCAATTCCTCGCCTGCCAATAGACTCGGCGCGAGCATCGTGCCGAATGCCAGGATGGCAACATCCTTGCCTTCGCGCCGGAGTTCACCGGTACCAAGCGGAATCGTTTCCAGTTCCTTGCCGACCGCTGCACCAATGCCCCCGCCACGCGGATAACGCACGGATGCAGGACCATTGTAGTGGAAAGCCGTGGAAAGCATCCGGCGACACTCGTTTTCGTCCGAAGCGGCCATGATGACCATGTTCGGAATGCAACGCAGAAAAGCAATGTCGTAGTTGCCTGCGTGCGTTGCCCCGTCCGCGCCGACTAGGCCGGAACGATCGAGCGCGAACGTGACGTCCAGATTCTGCAAGGCAACATCATGAATCAATTGATCGTAGCCGCGCTGCAAGAAGGTCGAATAAATCGCGACTACCGGCTTCAAGCCTTCGGTCGCCATGCCGGCGGCAAAAGTCACCGCGTGCTGTTCGGCAATGCCGACGTCGTAATACCGATCCGGGAAGCGGCGCTCGAACTCCACCATGCCGGAACCTTCGCGCATTGCCGGCGTGATGCCGACCAAGCGCGGATCGGCGGCGGCCATATCGCACAGCCAATCGCCGAACACGCTGGTGTACGTCACCTTCTTTGCCGTCGCCGGCTTGATGCCTTCCGCCGGATCGAACTTGCCGGGGCCGTGATACAGCACTGGGTCCGCTTCCGCCAGCTTGTAGCCCTGACCCTTGCGCGTCACGACATGCAGGAATTGCGGGCCTTTCAAGCCCTTCAGGTTCTGCAGCGTCGGAATCAGCGAATCGAGATCGTGGCCGTCGATCGGGCCGATGTAGTTGAAACCGAACTCCTCGAACATCGTGGCCGGCACGATCATGCCCTTCGCATGCTCTTCCAGCCGCTTGGCCAGTTCGCGCACCGGCGCCGGCAGCACGCTCTTGCCGACGTTCTTCGCGGCGGCGTAGAACTGGCCGGACAGCAGACGCGCCAGGTAGCGGTTCAGCGCGCCGACTGGCGGCGAGATCGACATGTCGTTATCGTTCAGCACCACCAGCAGATTGATATCGTCGTACACGCCTGCATTGTTCAGGGCTTCGAAGGCCATGCCGGCGGTCATCGCGCCGTCGCCGATCACCGCAATCGCATGGCGATTCTCGCCCTTGGTTTTCGCGGCCAGCGCCATGCCAAGTGCAGCGGAAATCGAGGTCGACGAATGCGCGGTGCCGAAAGTGTCGTACACGCTTTCGTCGCGCTTAGGAAAGCCCGAGATGCCGTCGAGCTGGCGCAGCGAAGCCATGCGCTCACGACGGCCGGTCAGGATCTTGTGCGGATACGTTTGATGGCCGACGTCCCACACGATGCGATCTTCCGGCGTGTTGAAGACCGCGTGCAACGCAATCGTCAATTCCACCGTACCGAGATTCGACGACAGGTGGCCGCCGGTCTGCGATACCGATTCCAGCACGAAGGCGCGCAACTCGTCGGCCAGCTGCTTGAGCTGCACACGCGACAGATGCCGGATCTCGGCGGGATCGTTAATCGTTTCGAGCAAAGTCATGCTAGGCCTTCCGCTGCACGATCAAATCCGCGATGTCGCGAAGATGCCGTGCCTGTTCTCCAAATTGTTCCAGCGCGCGATGCGCATCGGTACGCAGTTTTTCCGCCAGCGCGCGCGACGCATCGAGTCCGAGAAGCGAGACATAGGTCGGCTTGTTGTCTGCCGCATCCTTGCCCGCCGTCTTGCCCAGCGTGGCGGAATCCGCCGTCGCGTCGAGCACATCGTCCACCACCTGGAACGCGAGACCGATCGCACGCGAATAGGCGTCCAACGCCTGTGTCTCGCTGTCCGACAATTCCTTGCCGGCCAGTGCGCCGAGCAGCACCGATGCACGCAGCAAGGCGCCGGTTTTCAAGCGATGCATCTGTTCCAGTTCTTCCAGCGACAGCTGCAGTCCTACGCTCGCCAGATCGATTGCCTGTCCGCCACACATGCCCAGCGAGCCCGAGGCCCGCGCCAACAAGTGCACCATCGCTAACCGTCGTTGCGGCGGCAGCTTGCCGGACGACAGGATATCGAAGGCCTGCGATTGCAATGCGTCGCCGACCAGCAGTGCCGTCGCCTCGTCGTACTTCACATGCACGGTCGGCTTACCACGCCGCAGCGCATCGTCGTCCATGCACGGCATGTCGTCATGCACCAGCGAATATGCGTGAATCATTTCCACCGCGGCGGCTGCACGTGCCAGCGCATCGTCGTCCGCATGAAACAGGGCACCCGCGGCGAATACCAGCAAAGGGCGCACGCGCTTGCCACCGTCCAGCACCGCGTAATGCATCGCTTCATGCAGCCGCTGCGGCACTTCCCGCACCGATGGCAGATGCTGCAGCAAAGCCTGTTCCATATCGAACTGGACGGTTTTCATCCAGCTTTCAAAACCAGCCGTCATTCATCCGCCTCGACCGAAGGATCGACATTGAAGGGTTTCAACATGTCGCCTTCCAGCATCTTGACCTGGGTGTCGACTTTCTCCAGCTGCGCGGCACAATACTTCACCAGTTCCGAACCGCGCTTATAGGCGGCGACGGACGCTTCCAGCGGCAACTCGCCGGCTTCCATGCGGGCGACCAGTTGCTCGAGTTCGGCCATGGCATCCTCGAAGGAAGCGGGCTGTTCGGCTGAGATGGCTTTCTTGGACATGACGGCAGGAAAAAGATTGAACCCGTTATTTTAGAGCAATCCACCTGCGCCGTCCTGAAACGCATCGACTTCCTCTCCGCAGGTTGTCGCTGGCGGAACGCTCACTTTCTTGCGTTTTCGCAAAGCTTTCCCAAATCCAAGATCAAGCGCGGCTGGCCTGAGAATGGGACCTTCGGGTATAATCTTTCGTTCTGTCCAAAATTGCCTCTTCATTTCGTTTGAACATGGTTTTTGCGGATTCTTTCTCTCTTAGGTTGGTGAAAATTAATTTGGGGGTGGGGAATGTCCGATCTGTTGAGTCTCGCCAAACTCGCGCGCTCTAACGCGCAACTTCCCGTCAACGTCTACTTTGACGAAGCGCTTGCAAAGCGCGAATTCGAACAACTTTTCCTCAAGGGTCCGCGTTATGCGGGCCATGAATTGATGGTCCCCGAGGTGGGCGACTATGCGACGCTCGCGTGGGAAAACGAAGGCCGCATGCTGGTACGCAACCAGAACGGCATCGAATTGCTATCCAATGTCTGCCGTCATCGTCAGGCAAAAATGTTCAACGGCCGCGGCAATGCGAATACGCTGGTATGTCCTCTGCATCGCTGGACTTACGACCTGAAAGGCGAGTTGATCGGCGCGCCGCACTTCGGCGAAACGCCTTGCCTGAATCTGTCGAAGACTCCTCTGCAAAGCTGGAATGGCCTGCTGTTCGAGCAGAATGGCGTCAATGTCGCGCAGATGCTGTCCAAGCTCGGTGTCACGAAGGATCTCGACTTCAGCGGTTACATGCTCGACCACGTCGAGGTGCACGACTGCGATTACAACTGGAAGACCTTCATCGAGGTGTATCTCGAGGATTACCACGTCGAACCTTTCCATCCCGGCCTCGGCAGCTTCGTCAGCTGCGATGATTTGCGCTGGGAATTCGGCGAACAGTACAGCGTGCAAACCGTCGGCGTGCATCACGCGCTGGCCAAACACGGCTCGCCGAAATACAAGAAGTGGCAGGAGCAGATCATGCAGTTCCGCAACGGCGAGGCACCGCCGTATGGCGCGATCTGGCTGACGCTGTATCCGAACATCATGGTCGAGTGGTATCCGCACGTGCTGGTCGTTTCCACGCTGTGGCCGATGGGCCCGCAAAAGACGCGCAATGTGGTCGAGTTCTACTATCCGGAAGAAATCGTGCTGTTCGAGCGCGAATTCGTCGAAGCCGAACGCGCTGCCTACATGGAGACCTGCGAAGAGGACGACGAAATCGCGCTGCGCATGGATGCCGGCCGCAAGATACTGATGGATCGCGGCGTCAATGAAGTCGGCCCCTACCAATCGCCGATGGAAGACGGCATGCAGCACTTTCATGAATGGTATCGACGGCATATCGAGGTCTGATCGTCGTTCTCGATCTCATGCCGGGCTGACTCGCTGACGAGCAGCCCGGTTTTAATTTTCCCTACCTGCTTTGCTATGCAATCGCTCTGGATGCTGTTCGCCACCTTCGCCTTTTCCATCATGGGCGTGTGCGTGAAACTCGCCTCGGCGAACTATTCGGTGGCCGAAATCATCCTGTATCGCGGCCTGATCGGCGTGGTCTTCATCTATGCACTGATCCATCGCCAGCGCGGTACATTGAAAACCTCTTTGATGTGGCAGCATCTGTGGCGCTGCGCTGTGGGCACCACGGCCTTGTGGTTATGGTTCATCGCCATCGGCCTGCTGCCGCTGCCGACTGCGATGACGCTCAATTACATGGCGCCGATCTGGATTTCCGCGTTCCTGTTTCTCGCTGCATGGCGCAGCGGCATGCAGCGTTTCGAATGGGGTTTGACTCTGGCGATCGTCGCCAGCTTCATTGGCGTGACGCTGCTGCTGCGCCCTTCCATTCATCAGGATCAATGGCTGGGCGGTTTCCTCGGCCTGTGCTCTGGTGCGTTGTCCGCGCTTGCCTACTTACAGGTGCGGCATCTCGGTCGATTGGGCGAACCGGAATCGCGCGTGGTGTTTTATTTTTCGGCGACCGGCCTGCTGGCCGGATTGTTAGGCTGCCTGCTTGGTACCGGTTCGCACGGCGAATCGATCCATTTGCTGCGTGCGCATACGCCGAGCGGATTGGCGCTGCTGCTCGGCATTGGCGTACTGGCTGCCGTGGCACAGATGGCCATGACGCGCGCCTATCGCCTCGGCAATACATTGCTGACCGCGAATCTGCAGTACACCGGCATCGTATTTTCCAGCCTGTGGGGTATCCTGATCTGGAGCGACGCGCTCGGCTGGTCGGGCTGGACAGGCATCGCTATCATCCTGCTCAGCGGCATCGTTGCAACGTTCTACAATATCCGCAGCACGGCGGCCGCGAAAGCCGCGCCGCCGCCAGACCCGATTGCTGCCGAAGTGTGACGACACGTCTCTGCATCAGCCCAACACAAGGACGCGCATGCCCTACACCACGCTGATTTCCGCCACCGAACTTGCCGCGCATATCGGCGAACCCGACTGGATCGTGCTCGATTGCCGACATGATTTGAGCAATCCTGCATTCGGTCGTGCCGCTTATGCGGAAGGCCATCTGCCGCGCGCACAGTTTGCGCACCTCGATACGGACATGGCCGGCGACAAGGTCGATCACCAGGGCGTGTTCCGTGGCCGCCATCCTTTGCCGAAGCGCGAGGTTTTTATCCAGACATTGCGCCGCTGGGGTATCAACGACGACACGCAAGTCGTCGCCTATGACGCACATGGCGGCATGTTCGCCGCACGTCTGTGGTGGATGTTGCGCTGGGCAGGACATGAAGCGGTCGCCGTACTCGACGGCGGCTTGCCGGCCTGGACCGCGCAAGGTTTGCCGCTGTCGACGGAAGTGATCGTGCACCAAGCCGGCACGCTGAGCGAGCGGCCTTCGCTGGCGAGCGAAGTGGACGCGGAGGCGCTGGTGCGTAACCTCGAAAGCCGCCAACGCACAGTGATCGACGCCCGCGCGCCGGATCGCTTCCGCGGCGAAAATGAAACGCTGGATCCGGTCGGCGGCCACATTCCGGGCGCGAAAAACCGCTTTTTTAAGGACAACCTCGCCCCCGACGGCCGCTTCAAATCCGCCGACCAGCTCCGCGCTGACTTTTCGCAACTGATAGCTGAACCGACGCAGGCCGTCATGCAATGCGGCTCCGGCGTCACGGCCTGCCATAATTTACTGGCGCTGGAAGTCGCCGGCCTGAAGGGCGCGGCGCTGTACCCGGGTTCGTGGAGCGAATGGTGCAGCGATCCGGCACGGCCGGTCGCCAAGGGATGAGCCTGAAGGCCATTTCAAAATGAAGCGAAATGGCCCCACTACGTGCCGCGTCCGCAGCAGCCTTCAAAACGGCAAGGCCGGCAACAAGGCCAGAATCCTTTCGCAGCGACTGCTTAATGCGCGTGGCGGGTGAGAAAGAGCACGATCGCCACGCCAAGCGCGATCAATATGATTTGCGGAATCGTTTCACGCAGCGTTGCACGACGCTGCATCTGCGGCATCAGATCGCTGACAGCAATGTAGATGAATCCTGAAGAAGCAAACACCAGCACGTAGGGAATCCACGCCTGCGAGCGTTCCAGCATTACGTAACCCAGCACACCGCCGACCACTGCCATCAGCCCGCAGATGATGTTGTATGCATAGGCACGGCGCCGCGTGAAGCCGGCGTTCAACAGCACGATGAAGTCGCCGATCTCCTGCGGGATTTCGTGCGCGATGATCGCCAGGCCGGTCAGGATGCCGAGATGCGGATCGGCCAGGAAAGCGGCGGCGATCAGAATGCCGTCGGTGAAATTGTGCAGGCCGTCGCCGACCAGAATCATCCAGCCGGCCGCGCCTGCTTCCTGCGCATCATGCCCATGCGCATGACCGTGGCCGTCGTCCTCGTGATGATGCGAGTGACGCAGGATCGAAAATTTCTCCAGCAGGAAGAAGCCGAGCAAGCCCGCCAGCAGGACGGCAAACAGCATGTGCGTGTCCGCGCCGGATTCGAAGGCTTCGGGCAACGCATGCAGCAACGAGGTCGCCAGCAGGATGCCGACCGACAGACTCACCATGCGATCGACGAGTTTCGACAGCAGCGCAAAGGAAAACAGCGCCGCAGCAGAAATGCTGAAAACGCCCGAAATCGCGGTCGTCAATATGATGGAAAAAAGCGTGGGATGAATTTCGCGCCTCGCATTAGATGCAACAAGGTTGCAAAACTAACATATTCGACCGATCACGGCAAATCGCCAATAAAAAACGCGGCCGATTCGCCGCGCTTTCACCAATTGCCTTCCGGTTCAGGCCACGCCGTGCGCACGGAACCATTCTATGCAGCGGCGCCAGCCGTCCTTCGCGGCGTCTTCCACATAGCTCGGCCGGTAGTCGGCGTGGAAGGCATGACCTGCATCGGGGAACACCACGAATTCCGACTTGTTGTTGCCGGCTTTCTTCAAGGCTTCCTGCATCTGTGCCACCGTGCTGACTGGAATGCCGCTGTCCTTCGCACCGTACAGACCGAGCACCGGCGTCTTCAGCGTCGCGGCGATATCGATCGGGTGCTGCGGCGTCAAGGCGGTCTTGTCACCGACGAGACGGCCATACCACGCCACGCCGGCTTTGACCTTGGGATTGTGCGCGGCATACAGCCAGGTGATGCGACCGCCCCAGCAGAAGCCGGTAATACCGAGTTTCCCGAGGTCGCCGCCGTTCTTGCCAGCCCAGGCGACGACGGCGTCGAGATCGCCCATCACCTGCGCATCCGGTACCTTCGAAACGACATTGCTCATCAGATCGGCAATCGATTGATATTTGGATGGATCGCCCTGGCGCACGAACAAATCGGGAGCCAGCGCCAGATACCCCAGCTTGGCGAAACGGCGTGCGACATCGGCGATGTATTCATGCACTCCGAAAATTTCCGACACCACCAGAATCACCGGCAGCGTTGTCTTGCCTTCTGGCTGCGCGCGATAGACCGGAACGTCCTGCCCGTTGACCTTGATGCTGAACTGTCCGACCGACAAGCCCTTGGTATCGGTATGAATCACATTCTGAGCACACACCGGCATCACCGCTGCCGCGAAACCACTGCCCAGTGCCACCTTCATGAACCCGCGCCGATCCACGCCGTCGGAAAGCGGTGTCTTCGCCACCAGACTGTCGAAATCTTCCTTCAGATCGTTCATATCTTCTCCTGCAAGATAATGATGCATACCGCCGCGACACATTGGCCGCAACGTCCCAAACCGATCCTCATAAGGCCGACGACGCCGGTTTTGGTTCAGTGCGCCTCGTCCCAGTTGCGGCCGACACCAACTTCCGCGATCAGCGGCACCTTCAGTTCGGCAACGCCTGCCATCAATGCGGGAAGCTGCTCGCGTATCAGCGGCAGTTCCGATTCGGACACTTCCAGCACCAGTTCGTCATGCACCTGCATTACCATCTTCGATTGCAGTCGTTCGCGCTCCAGCCAAGCCTGCACCGCGATCATCGACAGCTTGATCAGATCGGCCGCCGTGCCCTGCATCGGGGCATTGATCGCCGCGCGTTCGGCGCCCTGGCGGCGCGGACCGTTCGGCGAATTGATTTCCGGCAGCCACAACCGGCGGCCGAATACCGTTTGCACGTAGCCCTTGGCTTTCGCTTCCATGCGCGTTTCGTCCATGTAGCGCTTGACCCCGGCGAAGCGATAGAAATACTTCTCGATATAGCTTTGTGCCGCAGCACGTTCGATGCCGAGGTTGCTCGCGAGGCCGAATGCGCTCATGCCATAGATCAGGCCGAAGTTGATCACCTTTGCATAGCGGCGCTGCTCGCTTTCGACTGCACTGCGCTCGATGCCGAAGATCTCCGCCGCGGTCGCGCGATGGATGTCCTCGCCTTCGGCAAACGCGCGCAGCATGTTCTCGTCGCCCGAGATGTGCGCCATGATGCGCAGTTCGATCTGCGAATAGTCGGCAGACACGATCACGCTGCCCGGCGGCGCAACGAAGGCTTCGCGGATGCGGCGACCTTCGGCGGTGCGGATCGGGATGTTCTGCAAATTCGGATCGTTGGACGCGAGGCGGCCGGTGACCGCGATCGCCTGACCGTAATTCGTATGCACGCGGCCGGTCTTGGCGTTGATCATCTTCGGCAGCTTGTCGGTGTAGGTCGATTTCAGCTTGGACAAACTGCGGAAATCGAGCAATACCTTGGGCAGCGGATAATCCTCGGCCAGCTTCTGCAACACTTCCTCGTCGGTCGACGGCGTGCCGGATGGCGTTTTCTTGACGACAGGCAGCTTCAGCTTGTCGAAGAAAATTTCGCCGATCTGCTTTGGCGAATTCAGGTTGAAAGGCTGGCCTGCCAGATCGTAGGCGGCTTGTTCGATTTCCAGCATGCGCCGACCGAGCTCGTTCGACTGCGCATTCAGCAATGCGGCATCGATCAGCACGCCGTTGCGCTCCATCTTCTGCAATACGAGGGAAGTCGGCAGTTCGATCTGCTCGTACACGTAGGTCAAGCCCTTGTCATTGGCGACGTGCGGCCACATGGTGCGGTGCAGCTGCAGCGTGACGTCCGCATCTTCGGCGGCATATTCGGTCGCACGGTCGAGCGCCACCTGGTCGAAACACAGTTGCGACGCCCCCTTGCCGCAGATGTCGGTAAACGTGATCGTCTTGCGGTTCAAGTGGCGCAAGGCGAGATTGTCCATGTCGTGATTGCGATGCGATTCAAAGACATAGGACTCCAGCAGCGTGTCATGGCGAATGCCGCGCAACGTAATGCCGTGGTTGGCGAAGACGTGGCTGTCGTACTTCAAATGCTGGCCGACCTTGGGCTTGTCCGGATTTTCCAGCCAGGCGCGCATCTTTTCCAGCACCAGTTCACGCGGCAGTTGCGCCGGCGCATCCTGATAGCGGTGCGCAACCGGGATATAGCAAGCCACGCCCGGTTCGCAGCTGAGCGAAATGCCGACCAGCTCCGCCTGCATCGCGTCCAGCGACGTCGTTTCGGTATCGAGCGACGTCAGTTCGGCGGCGTCGACGGTCGCAATCCAGCGATCGAGATCGGCTTCGGTCAGCACGGTTTCGTAGCGTTGTTCGATTGCGGGTGCCTCATTGCCGGCATCGTCGCCGAACAGCGAACCCTGTGGCGCCGATGGTGTGGCCGAGCTCGTCTGCGAAGCTGCGTCCGAGCCGCCGGCTTCCTCCGTCAATTCGCGTAACCATGTCTTGAATCCGTTGCGCCGGAAGAAGGCAATCATCGCGTCCCGGTCTTCCGGCTTTTGCACCAGCGACCCGATGATGGAATCCATATGCTGCTTCAGATCGCAGTCGGTCTTCACCGTCACCAGAACCCGTGCCTGCGGCAGCCAGTCCAGCGCGCGGCGCAGGTTTTCTCCGACCGCGCCCTTGATATCCGCCGCATGCTCGATCACGCCATCCAGGCTGCCGTACTGCGCCAGCCATTTGACCGCCGTCTTCGGACCGACCTTGTCCACGCCCGGCACATTGTCGACCGCATCGCCCACCAACGTGAGGTAATCGACGATGCGCGTGGGCGGCACGCCGAACTTGGCAAGCACCCCGTCGACATCGAGCTTTTCATTGGTCATCGTGTTGACCAGCGTGACCTGTTCGTTGACCAGTTGCGCCAGGTCCTTGTCGCCGGTCGAGATCACCGTCTGCATGCCGTGCTTCACGGCCTCGACCGCGAGCGTACCGATCACGTCGTCGGCTTCGATGCCATCCACCATCAGGATCGGCCAGCCCATTGCCCGCACTGCTTCGTGGATCGGTTCAATCTGCTTCGACAGATCTTCCGGCATGGCCGCACGCTGCGCCTTGTAGGCAGGATAGAGATCGTCGCGAAAGGTCTTTCCCTTCGCATCGAACACGCAGGCAATGTAGGCCGCCGGATAATCCTTGCGCAGCCGGCGCAGCATGTTGATCATGCCGTAGATGGCGCCGGTCGGCGCCCCTTCGGCATTGCGCAGGTCAGGCAGGGCATGAAAGGCGCGATACAGGTAGCTGGAACCGTCGACCAGAAGCAGGGTGTTATCCATGAGGAGCAGTCTGAAAAAAGGCAGGGTGCGCCGCAGCAGAGCGCGCGAAAAGTGCCAGCGATTATCTCAGAGTTTGCCGTTTCGCCGTTGTCCTGCCGCGCATACGCTTCCCTCAGACAACAGGGGGTTTGCTACAATGGCTTCAGTCCCCTAACAAACAGGCTCGACAAGCTCATGCGCACACTCAATCTCTGCTCTGTTCTCACCTTGTCTGCCGCCATGCTTGCGGCATCGGCAGCTCACGCGCAATCTGCGCCGTCGGGCCAAGACGTGGCACCGCCTCCACCGGAAACCCAGCGACTGGAAGAAGGCGACGCGCCGGCGGTAACGATCCGCCAGCCGGACAACAAGGGAAAGATCACCGAAAAGAAATCGCAGGGCCGCGTGACCGAAGTGAAAGTACAGACCGGCAGCACCACCTATTACGCACATCCGAACGATCCGGCCGGCAGCGCGATGCGCGGCGACGGCCAGAGCGACGTGAGCCGCCCGGTACAATTCCGCGTCGGCGAATTCGGACCTCCGAAGAACAGGCCTGAAGCAGAAGAGCCGGTGCAAACCTTGCCGCCGAACCCGCATCCGGTCCAGCCGTCCAAGTAAGCCAAAGAAGTTTTTCCAATAACGCACGCAGGTGCGTTATTTTTTATTTCCAAAACCGTCTTCACGATTTTTCCATGGCAGTCTTTACCCACGTCGGCCTCGACGACCTTTCCGCGTGGATCACGCAATTCGATCTGGGCCGCGCCCATGCGATCCGAGGCATCTCATCGGGCATCGAAAACACCAATTACTTCATTACGACCGATGCCGGCGAATACGTACTGACCGTGTTCGAGAAGTTGACGTTCGAACAGCTGCCTTTCTACCTGAACCTGATGCGTCATCTCGCCGAACGCGGCGTGTCGGTACCGGCGCCGATCGCCAATCGGAACGGCGCCATCATCAGTGCGCTGCACGGCAAGCCGGCCTCGATCGTGACCAAGCTGCACGGCGACTGCCAGCTTTCGCCGCAACCGGCGCATTGCACGGCGGTCGGTGCGATGCTGGCGCGCATGCACGTCGCCGCGGCGGATTTTCCGATGCAGCAGCCGAATCTGCGCGGCCTAGCCTGGTGGAACGAGAACGCACCGGTCGTGATGCCTTATCTGTCGGAAGCGAACAAGGAATTGCTGCGCGCGGAACTGGCTTTTCAGAACGACTTCGCAGCATCGGCCACTTATGCGCAGTTGCAAAAGGGGCCGGTGCATGCAGACCTGTTCCGCAATAATGTGATGTTCGACGGCGAAAAGCTGACCGGCTTCTTCGATTTTTACTTCGCCGGTTGCGATACCTGGCTGTTCGACGTCGCCGTCACGATCAACGATTGGTGCATCGATCTGCAAAGCGGCGAATTGGACAAGCCCCGTGTCCGCGCGATGCTGGATGCGTACCACCGTGAGCGCCCGTTTACTTCGGCCGAACAGGTGGCGTGGCAAGCCATGCTGCGCGCCAGTGCGCTACGCTTCTGGCTCTCCCGGCTGTATGATTTCCATCTGCCGCGCGAAGCGGAAATGCTGACGCCGCACGATCCGACACACTTTGAACGGATCTTGCGTTTGCGCATCGAACAAGCGGCTCCCCCACTTTTCACTACGACTGCATGATGGAAACACTTCCCGCAAAAGCCGGCTGGCTCTGGATCAAGGAAGGCTTTGCCCTGTTCCGCAAGCAGCCGGCAGAACTTTCCGCGCTGTTTTTCGGCTACATGTTCGTGATGCTGCTGGTCGGCATGCTGCCGATGCTGGGCCGCATCGTGCTGTTGCTGCTGATCCCTTTCTTCTCGATCAGCTTCATGCAGGCTTGCGCGTATGTCGAAAGCGGCCGCAAGGTGTATCCCAACCTGCTGCTGATAGGATTTCGTTCGCCGCAGGCGCGTACGCTGCTCAAGCTTGGTCTGGTCTACCTGTGCAGCGCCGTGATTGCGGTGCTGTGCTCCGCACTGGTCGACGGCGGCACTTTCCTGCATGCGGTGGTCGGCGGTACTGCAGTCACCGAGGAAACCGTACGCACGTCCAACATCAGCACAGCGATGCTGGTCACTGCGCTGCTCTATCTGCTGGCCGGAATGGCATTGTGGTATGCGGCGCCGCTGATCGCGTGGCAGAAGATGAGCCTCGGCAAGGCGATTTTCTTCAGCATCTACGCCGTGCGGCGCGCGGTAAAGGCTTTCTTCCTGTTCGGCCTGATCTGGGGAGCGCTGAATGTCGCCGTACCGGCGATCGTCAGTACGGTCCTCAGTGCGCTGACGCATTCGCCGATGGTGACGATGTTCGCACTGCTCCCGCTGTCGGTAGTGCTCACCGTGATCATGTATTGCTCGTTCTATCCGACCTATACGCGCATGTTCGGCGATCCGCCGGATTTTTCTACCGCTGAAGCCGCCTGATGCTGGCCTGAGCCAGCGTGGCAGGCGCGGCCGCTTTCAGTTGAGTTTTTCGAGCTTGGCGATGCTGAGATCGAGCAGCTTCATGCCGTGCCGGCCGAAGTTGATGTGCGCACGGGCGCTGGTGCCGCTCCCCTCGATATTGACGATCACCCCCTCGCCGAACTTCGCATGCGCGACTGATTCGCCGATGCGCCAACCGAGATCGCTCTTGGCGATGCTTTGCGCGATCTGATTGGTGCCGGGGCCGAAGGCATCTTCCCACTCCGCCTTCGGGCGCGCGAACCAGTGATGCTGCTGTACTTTCGGTGACAGCCACTTCAGCGACTCTTCCGGCATTTCATCGAGGAAGCGCGACTTCATGTTGTAGCGCGTCTGGCCATGCAGCATGCGCGTCTGCGAAAAGCTGATGTAGAGCCGACGCCGCGCACGCGTGATGGCGACATACATCAGGCGGCGCTCTTCCTCGATGCCGCCTTCCTCTTTCTGCGAATTCTCATGCGGGAACAGGCCTTCTTCAAGGCCGGTGATGAAGACCGCGTCGAATTCCAGCCCCTTGGCCGAATGCACGGTCATCAGCTGCATCGCGTCCTGGCCTGCCTGCGCCTGGTTGTCTCCGGCTTCCAGCGAAGCGTGAGAGAGAAAGGCAGATAGCGGCGACATTACGGTCGCCAGCGGCGCATCCGCGTCCAGCACTTCGATGCCGTCTTCGGTCGTGATCGCCGCACCGGCCATTGCTTCGCTGCGCGGCCCGAGCAGCGCTGGGGCGTCGAGTCCAAAGCCTTCTTCGGACACGAACAAGGTGGCGGCGCTCACCAGTTGCTCAAGGTTCTCGATGCGATCCGCGCCTTCCTTCTCGTTCTGATAATGCGTGATCAAGCCGCTGGCTTCCAGCACGACCTGCACCATTTCGGGCAAGGGCAGATTTTGCGTTTCGAACCGTGCTCCCTCGATCAGCTTGACGAAGGCGCCAAGCGCGGTGCCCGCTTTTCCCGTCATATAGGGCACTGCGGCGTACAGCGAGACGTTGTACTGCCTTGCAGCATCCTGCAGTTGCTCCAACGAACGTGCGCCGATGCCGCGTGTCGGGAAATTCACCACGCGCAGGAAGGCGGAATCGTTGTGCGGATTGTCCATCAATTGCAGATAGGCGATTGCGTGCTTGATTTCGGCCCGCTCGAAGAAGCGCTGCCCGCCGTACACGCGGTAAGGGATACCGGCCGAGAACAGCGCATGTTCGATCACGCGTGACTGCGCGTTCGAACGGTACAGAATCGCAATCTCGTTACGCGTGCTGCCTTCCGCAATCAGGCTCTTTGCTTCTTCGATGATCCACTGCGCTTCCTGCAGGTCGCTGGTGGCCTCGTAGATGCGCACCAGCTCGCCATGACCGGCATCGGTGTGCAGATTCTTGCCGAGGCGATTGGTGTTGTTGGCGATCAGTGCGTTTGCGGTATCGAGAATGTGGCCGTGCGAACGATAGTTCTGCTCCAGCTTGATCAGGTTTTCGACCTTGAACTCGCGCTCGAAGGCGCTCATGTTGCCGACGTTGGCACCACGGAAGGCGTAGATGCTCTGGTCATCGTCGCCAACCGCGAAGATCGCATTGTGCGGCCCGGCCATCAGCTTCAACCAGTTGTACTGCAGATTATTGGTGTCCTGGAATTCGTCCACCAGGATGTGGCGAAAGCGTTGCTGATAGTGCTCGCGCAAGGGCTGGTTGCGCGACAGCAGCTCGTAGGTGCGCAACAGCAGTTCGGCGAAATCCACCACGCCTTCGCGCTGGCATTGCTGCTCATAGAGTTCGTAGAGTTCGACAAACTTGCGGTTGTAATCGTCGAACACTTCGACCTGATGCGCACGCAAGCCGTTTTCCTTCGCGTTGTTGATGAAATACATCAAGTTGCGCGGTGGATATTTTTCATCGTCGATGTTGTTTGCCTTCAGCAGGCGCTTGATCATCGACAGCTGATCCTGGGTATCCAGAATCTGGAAGGACTGCGGCAGCGCTGCATCACGGTAATGCGCGCGCAGCAGGCGGTTGCACAAGCCATGGAAAGTCCCGATCCACATGCCGCGCGTGTTGATCGGCATCATGGCCGACAAACGCGTCATCATCTCCTTCGCCGCTTTGTTCGTGAACGTCACCGCCAGGATGCCGGCTGGCGATACTTGGCCGGTCTGGATCAGCCAGGCGATGCGCGTCGTCAGCACGCGCGTTTTTCCCGATCCCGCGCCAGCCAGGATCAGTGCGGATTGCGCTGGGAGTGTAACGGCGGCAAGTTGTTCGGGATTGAGATTGTGAAGAAGATTTTGCATCCACCGATTATACCGGTCGGGGTATGCGCCTTCCTGCGCGGACTCAGATCGTCTGCGAGGGACGACGCACGCCGCGGTCGATGCTGGGCAAGGATGGTAACTGCGGCCTGAACGCGCGTACCACGTCCAGATAATCGAGCGCGCGATAACGATGATGGTTTTCCAGTGCGACCATACCTAAGCCACACAGAAGCAAGCCGGCGCCGACGCCCTTGAGAAAACGCTTTGCAGTGATCGCGCCGTACGCCAGCATCGCCGCGCCGATGGCCGCGCATGCGATGTCGGTCGCCATCACGGTCGAGAATCCTTGCAGCATGTCTGCCAGATGCTCCGCCTCGATCTGCTGATAGCGCACCGGGTCGTGGGCCAGCATGGCGGCAGCGGTCGCATGCGTATCATCCACTTGCAGCAGGTATGCGAACGAGCTCACGCCGACTACCGCGCTGATGGTCGCGAGCGCGGCAGCAAATCCTTTCCAGAAACGATTGCTGCGCTTGGCAAGCAAGGCGGCCACCAGCAGGGCCAGCAGACTTGAGAAGATCAAATAAGGCAAGGGCAAGGCTTCCGCATCGTAGTAACGATGCAAGGCCACCGTCATGTCGGCCCGGTCAACGGCAGCAAAACCGGCAGCACATGGCGCGGACAACAGCAGCGTCAGCAGACATCGTACCTCTCGCATTCCCGCTCCCCGTTTCGCTGCAATATGCATATTCCCTCTCGCTCTCGTTCCGCGTGGATTTTCCCACAGCTACGGCGCCTCCCCGGTAATTTATAATGCTCGATTCGACTCAATTCACCGCCACATCATGGAATTAGCCAAGTCTTTCGACCCCGCCGACATTGAAACCTTCTGGCGCGCCGAGTGGGAAAAGCGCGGATATTTCACGGCCACCGTCGACCCTGCCAAACCCTCGTTCGCGATCCAGCTGCCGCCACCGAACGTGACCGGCACGTTGCACATGGGCCACGCGTTCAACCAGACCATCATGGATGGCCTGACGCGCTACTACCGTATGCGCGGCTACAACACGGCATGGATTCCCGGCACCGATCACGCCGGCATCGCGACGCAGATCGTGGTCGAGCGCCAGCTCGATGCCCAAAAGATTTCGCGCCACGATCTGGGCCGCGAGAAATTCCTGGAAAAAGTGTGGGAGTGGAAGGAAAAATCCGGCTCGACGATTACCGGCCAGATGCGGCGCATCGGCGCTTCCGCCGACTGGCAACGCGAATATTTCACGATGGATGCGCCGCGTTCCAAGGTCGTCACTGAAGTCTTCGTGCGCCTGTTCGAGCAAGGACTGATCTATCGCGGCAAGCGCCTGGTCAACTGGGACCCGGTGCTCGGCACGGCGGTATCCGATCTCGAAGTGGTGTCGGAAGAGGAAGACGGCCACATGTGGCATATCAGATACCCGCTGGCGGACGGCATCAAATACCAATTCCCGATCGCCTTCGATGAAGACGG
>DATAHI010000317.1:0-1517 GCA_036263255.1 Oxalicibacterium sp.
GCCGAGGACCGCGAGAAGTTCAAGCAGGCCATGACGCGCATCGGCCTGGGCAGCGCGCGCTCCAAGATGGCGCACTCCATGGAAGAGGCGCTGCAGGTGCAGGCCGCCATCGGCTACCCGGTGGTGATACGCCCATCCTTCACGCTGGGCGGCGCGGGGGGCGGCATTGCCTACAACCGCGAGGAATTCGTGGCGATCTGCGAGCGCGGCCTGGAGGCCTCTCCGACGAAGGAACTGCTGATCGAGGAATCGCTGATCGGCTGGAAAGAATTCGAGATGGAAGTCGTGCGCGACCGCGCCGACAACTGCATCATCGTCTGCTCGATCGAAAACTTGGATCCGATGGGCGTGCACACCGGCGACTCGATTACCGTCGCGCCGGCGCAGACGCTGACCGATAAGGAATACCAGATCATGCGTAATGCGTCGATCGCAGTGCTGCGCGAAATTGGCGTCGATACCGGCGGTTCCAATGTGCAGTTCTCGATCAATCCGGCCGACGGCCGCATGATCGTCATCGAAATGAATCCGCGTGTGTCGCGTTCGTCTGCACTGGCATCGAAGGCAACCGGCTTCCCGATCGCCAAGATCGCAGCCAAGCTGGCAGTAGGCTTTACGCTGGACGAGTTGCGCAACGAAATCACCGGTGGCGCAACGCCGGCATCGTTCGAACCATCGATCGACTACGTCGTCACCAAGATTCCGCGCTTCGCATTCGAAAAATTCCCGCAGGCCGACAGCCACCTGACCACGCAGATGAAATCGGTGGGCGAGGTGATGGCGATTGGCCGCACCTTTCAGGAATCCTTCCAGAAAGCCTTGCGCGGCCTGGAAGTCGGCGTCGATGGCATGAACGAAAAGACGACCGACCGCGAAACGATCGAGGAAGAACTCGGCGAGCCGGGACCGGAACGTATCTGGTACGTCGGCGACGCGTTTGCACAAGGCTTCTCTCTGGAAGAAGTACACAACCTGACGCACATCGATCCGTGGTTCCTCGCGCAGATCAAGGAAATCGTCGACATCGAACTGTGGCTGGAAACTCAATCGCTGTCTGCGCTCGACCGCGACACGCTGTTCAAGCTGAAGCAGAAAGGCTTCGCCGATCGTCGTCTGGCCAAGCTGCTGAAGACCTCCGACAAAGACGTGCGCGAGAAGCGCCGTGCGCTGAACATCCGTCCGGTCTATAAACGCGTCGACACCTGCGCCGGCGAGTTCGCGACGAACACCGCCTACATGTATTCGACCTACGACGAAGAGTGCGAGTCGAATCCGACCGGCAAGAAAAAGATCATGGTGCTGGGCGGCGGTCCTAACCGCATCGGCCAGGGCATCGAGTTCGACTATTGCTGCGTGCACGCGGCGCTGGCGATGCGCGAAGACGGCTATGAAACCATCATGGTCAACTGCAATCCGGAAACCGTATCGACCGATTACGACACCTCCGACCGCCTGTATTTCGAGCCGTTGACAGCAGAAGACGTGCTGGAAGTCATCCGCACCGAACAGAAGAACGG
>DATAHI010000318.1:0-4912 GCA_036263255.1 Oxalicibacterium sp.
GAGTCGATGACGGGCAGCATTTCGCTCGCCGCATGTTCGCCGTCGAAACGCGCATCCAGCCGGCTGACGGTAATCGTCTCCGCCTGCGCCGCGAGCCGGCGCAAGGGTTGCAGGCCGCGCCGCACCAGCCAGCTGCCGGCCGCGGCGAAGGCCAGCGTGGCGATTGCAATTTGCAGCAGGATGCGATCGCGGCAGTTTTCCAGCAACAGCATGCTTTCGTCCGTGACGTCGGCAGCGACGACCTGCAGTTCGCCGCGGCCATCCGGCCGGCGTACTGCGGCAGCCACCGCCATCAACGCACTGCCGTCCGGCTTGGCGGCGCGATACAGCGACTGCGGCGATACCCCGGCGTTCACCGGCGTCACGGCGAGAGCAGGAACCGCCAGGGCATGCGTATTCAGTTGAATCAGCGGCGCGGCGTCCTTTGGTCCCACGCTAAGGTAAGCGCTGCCGCCCAGCACATCCTGCAGCATCTGCGGCCGTTCCAGCGCCAGCCTGAACACTTGCGGATCCTCCAGCAAGGTGCGCACGCGCTCCACGCGAGCGGTGAAGCGCATCTCGTCATGCGCGATCACCTGTCGCTTCAGGCTGCCATAGAGCGACACACCGATCAGCGACAGCAGCGTGAAAGACAGCAGGCCAAACAATACGACCAGCCGGATCGTCAACGAATGACGCTTCATGCCAGCACTCCGCAGCGATAGCCGACGCCGCGCACGCTGTGGATCAGGCGTTCGGCAAACGGCTCATCGATCTTCTGCCGCAAGCGCCGCACCATCACGTCGACCAGATTCGTATCGCTGTCGAAATTCATGTCCCATACGCAAGAAGCGATCAGCGAACGCGGCAATACTTCCTCCGCATGCGAGACGAAGAATTGCAGCAGCGCGAATTCCTTGTTCGTCAGCTCGATGCGCTGATCGCCGCGGGTTACGCGACGCTTCAGCACATCGATGCGCAAATCCGCGAGCGACAGAATATTTTCCTGACGCCCCTGCCCGCGCCGCAGCAGCGTACGTATGCGCGCCAACAGTTCGGCAAACGAAAACGGCTTGACGAGATAATCGTCCGCGCCGAGATCGAAGCCTTTCAAGCGGTCTTCCAGCTCATCGCGCGCGCTCAGAAACAGCACCGGCATGTCCGAGCGCTTGCGCAAGCGTTCCAGCAATTGCCATCCATCCATCTCGGGCATCATGATGTCCAGCACGGCGAGGTCGTAATGCTCCTCCAGCGCGAGGTGCAGCCCATCCACGCCGTTGTTCGCCAGATTAACCACGTAACCCGACTCGGTCAGTCCCTTGCGCAGGTAATTTCCGGTCTTCGGTTCATCCTCGACTACGAGCACACGCATCGTTTTTCTCCGCAATAGTGAATGTCGATGCGGCAGCGGCGGCATCGGGCGAACAGATGAAAGGCAATTGCGGATCTCATGCAGGCACGGGACGGCGATATGCGCGGCCGAACAGGTTGTCGAAAGCCAGCGGTCCGCTGCCGCCCATGACGAGCGCCAGCAAGCCGGCGAGATAGAGCAAGTCCGTTTCATATCCCGGCGGACCGAACTGTGCGCCCGCTGCCGTGATCGCCAGCAGCTTGATCGAGCTGAAGCCGTACTGGAAATGCACGGTGAACATCGCCACCAGCAGCACGACCGCCATCGGAATGCTGACCAGCGGAACGAAGGCGCCGACGATCACCGCTATGCCGCCCACCACCTCGATGACGATGGTGAGCCACGACATCATGTGCGGCATCGGCACGTTGATCGCGCCGAGAATGCCCGCGAAGATGTCCGGCCCTCTGAAAATCTTTGCCAGACCGTGCGCCAGGAAGCCATAGCCGACGATGAGGCGAATCGGCAGCGGTGCCCATCGCGCGAGCGCAGTACGCATCCGGTCGCACGCCGGAGACGCAAACAGGTTGAGGGGAAAAGTCATTGATGTCCTTTCAGTCGGCATGTGCGACGAAATCGATTGCATTGAATGGGTGGGAGCGGCTGGCCGCCAGCCGCGATCGATGCAGGCATCGCCGTTCGCGACGCCTGCCGCAGCGCGATCAGCCCGGATGATCCGGTTCGACGTACACGTTGATGCTTTGCGCGTTCGGCGCAGCCGGGAACACCCGCGCCAGCGGAATCACGGTATCGAGGCCATCGAAGTGCCAGACCACGCTTTGCTCGCCGGAGGTCAGCTTGATGGTGTCGCCCTGCATCACATTGAGATGATGCGTTGTACCGTCGATCGCAATCGCGCGTTGCGGCGTCGCGCCGTTTGCGCTTTCGCCGATCATGTCGGCGGTGGTCAATGCGTGCGCAGAAACGCTGATCGTCGTAGCGGCAGCAAGCAGCAGAGAAGGGAAAAGTTTCATGGTTGCATTCCTTTATTGAGAGAGTGCTTTCAGCGTTGTGCCGAAAGATGAAATCACTTTAATCAGCGAGCACTGTCATCAGCGTGTCAGCTCGATTACAAGTTATTCATCCTTGCGAATTGACGACGTAACACTCTCTTCAGGAACACTTCGTTTGAAACGGCGAAAGGTTACAGCGCGCGTGAAATTACGCGTGTGCTACATTCGGCCGAACGCTTGCGTTTGATACGAATCCCCATGTCCGATACCGTCGATCAACTACCGTCGCACACCTTCACCGCAGCAGATGGCACGCGTCTGGCACGCTATGAATACGGAGCGGGCCGTCCGTTGATCTTGATCCACGGCTACTTCACGACCGCCTACGAGAATTGGATACGCCCCGGTCATGCCGCGGCGATTGCGGCGCGCGGCTATCGGGTGATCATGCCGGACTTGCGCGGGCACGGCTTGAGCGATCGTCCGCATGACGCGAACGCTTATCCGCCCGATGTGCTGACCGACGATACGCTGGCGCTGATCGCGCATCTCGGTCTGGAAGACTACGACCTCGCCGGCTATTCGCTGGGTGCGAGAACCGTAGTGCGCACCGTTGCGCGCGGCGCGCAACCCAGGCGGCTGGTCGTCGCCGGCCAGGGGCTCGATTCCATCGTGACGCCTTCGCAGCGCCGCACTGCCGGCTTTTTCCATCGCGTACTGACGGAGCCGGGCACCTTCGCGCCGGATTCGAAAGAAGCCCGTGCCGAACGTTTTCTGAAAAAGATTGATGGCGATCCGATCGCGCTGCTGCACGTGGCGCAGGTATCGGTGCCAACTTCGCGTGAACAACTCGCGCAGATCGCGATGCCCACGCTGGTGCTGATCGGCGACGAAGATCCGCGTCCGGCAAAGGATCTGGCGGCCGCCATACCGCATGCGCACTACGAAGAAATTCCGGGCAATCACACCACCGTCGTCACCAACCCCGAACGGCTCGGCACCGCGATCGCGGCTTTCCTCAGCGCGTAGTGCGCTTGTCGACGATTTCCCGAACGCGCTGCTTCAGCGCTTCGAGCGTGAACGGCTTGGTCAGCACCTGCATGCCCGGCTCGACCTGCGAATTGCCGAACACCGCGTTCTCCGCATAGCCGGTGATGAACAGCACCTTCAGGTCCTGCCGATAGACGCGGGCCGCATCCGCGAGCTGTCTGCCGTTCATGCCGCCCGGCAGGCCGACGTCGGTAATCAGCACATCGATGCGCGTCTTCGATTGCAGAATGTGCAGCGCGCCGGGGCCGTCCATCGCTTCGAGCACCACATATCCCGCCTGCGTCAGCACTTCCACGATCATCGTGCGAATGGATGCTTCATCGTCGACCACCAGCACGACTTCGCCGCTGCCGACCGCCGCGCGTCCATCGCCGCCGTCCTCCTCTTCCGGTTCATCGTCGCCATCGTGGCGCGGCAGATAGATATTCATTGCCGTGCCACGGCCGACTTCCGAATCGATGCGAATCTGGCCGCCCGATTGCCGCGCAAACCCGTACACCATCGACAAGCCAAGCCCTGTGCCTTCGCCGAGCGGCTTGGTGGTAAAGAAAGGATCGAAGGCGCGCAAAGCCACTTCCGGCGTCATGCCGGTGCCGGTGTCGACCACGCATACCGAAACGTAGGGGCCGGGCGGCAAACCGAATTCCGCTGCCTTTGCGTCGTCCAGCCAGGTGTTGGAAGTTTCTATCCTGACCTGTCCGCCATCCGGCATCGCATCGCGCGCGTTGATGCACAGATTGAGCAGCGCATTTTCCAACTGCGGTGGATCGACAAAGGTCAGCCACAGGCCCTCGCCACCCGCAACTTCCAACTGGATAGAAGGACCGAGCGTACGGCGAATCAGGTCTTCCATGCCATGGACCAGATTGTTCGCATTGATCGGCTTTGGCGCCAGCGTCTGCCGGCGCGAGAAAGCAAGCAGGCGATGCGTGAGCGCCGCGGCCCGCCTGGTCGCGCCGACCGCCACTTCGATGTAACGGTCGAGATCTCCAACGCGTCCTGCGGCCACCTTCATGCGCGCCAGTTCCAGGCTTGCCATGATGCCGCCCAGCAGATTGTTGAAGTCATGCGCCAGGCCGCCGGTCAGCTGGCCCACCGCTTCCATCTTCTGCGCATGGCGCAGGGCTTCTTCGGAAGCCATCAGCTGCTGCGTGCGCGCGGCGACTTCCGCCTCCAGCGTTTCGTTGATCTGGCGCAGACGCGCTTCGCTGCGCAGACGCTCGCTCGCCGTCCGCGTACGCTCCGCCGCTTCGCTGATCAAGGAGACTTCGCCATCCGTCCATCGCCGAGGCTGAGAATGGTGCACCAGCAGCACGGCCACCAGTCTTCCCTGTTCCAGTACGGGCACGTTGACCACCGCCTCCACGCCGAGATTCCTGAACGCATGCGCGTCGCGCATGGTGCGCGGATCGGTGCCGACGTCGTGAATCACCACGCAGCGGCCGAGCTTCAGGTCGTCGATGTAGCTGCCGAACTCGCGAAACTTGTACAGCATGTCGGACAGGCTCTGCATGCCTGG